>JAQUOB010000130.1 GCA_028717325.1 Candidatus Margulisiibacteriota bacterium | reverse complement strand
AAACGTTTGCTCCTGCTCGACGATATTTATACCACCGGCTCGACGATCTCGGAATGCGTCAGGGCCTTGAGCACGGCCGGCGCCCGCCGGATCGAAGTCCTGACGCTGTCCCGGGCCGTTGTTGATTGATAATTATTCTGTTATAATTGAAATGTCCAGCACTCTCTAAAATATCAGAAAGTGCTGGAGGAGGAGAAATCATGCAGATAAAAATTTCCGGCCACGGTACCGAGGTAACCCCCGCTTTACGCGATTACGTCCAGCAGAGGGCGGCCAAGCTGGAGGAATACTTTAAAAATATCCAGAAAGTCGAAATTGTTCTGGATGCCAGGGCGAACTACGACGCCGAGCGCCGTCAGGTGGCCGAGGTCCGCGCCTGGATGTCGGGCAAAAAAATGATCTTGGCCAAAGAAGGCGGCCGGGACATGTATGCCGCCATCGACCTGGTCATGGAAGAGGTTAAAAAACAGATCGAGAAACATAAAGAAAAATTGGGACACGAAAAGATCCGCAAGACCCGAAAATGGAAGCTCCTGTCGCACCTCAAGATCCCCGGACTCCCTTTTTTCGGCGGCTCAAAAGAGCTTTGACCGCCGATGCTCCAGTGGCTTACCAAATTAATCGGTTCAGCCGATGCGCGGAAAGTAGAATCCTTTAGACCGCTGGTCGCCCGCATCAATGACCTTGAGCCGTCCTTCCAAAAGCTCTCCGACGAAGAACTGCGCGACAAATCGGCGGAGTTCAGAAAACGATTAGCGGACAATAAGCTGCTGGACGAGCTGATGCCCGAGGCCTTCGCGGCGGTCAGGGAGGCCTCGCTGCGCACCACCGGCATGCGCCATTTTGACGTCCAGCTGATCGGCGGCCTGATCCTGCATTCGGGCCGGATCGCCGAGATGAAAACGGGCGAGGGCAAGACCCTCGTGGCCACCCTGCCAGTTTACCTCAACGCCCTCGAGGGCCGCGGCTCGCACGTCGTGACGGTCAACGATTACCTGGCCAAGCGCGACAGCGAATGGATGGGCCCGATCTACCGTGCCCTGGGGCTTTCGACCGGCGTCATCCAGCACTGGATGGAGCCGCCCGAGCGCAAGATCGCCTATGCCGCCGACGTGACCTACGGCACCAATAACGAGTTCGGCTTCGATTACCTGCGCGACAACATGGCGCTGTCAATCGAGGACTGCGTCCAGCGCGATCTGCATTTTGCCATCGTCGACGAGGTCGACAGCATCCTGATCGATGAGGCGAGGACCCCCCTCATCATCTCCGGCATGGTCGACGACGCGGTCCAGAACTATTTTAAGTCCAATGATATTGCCCGTCGTCTCTCCAAAGGGACCGATTTTACCGTTGACGAAAAGGTCAAGAACGCGGTCCTGACCGAACACGGGATCAAAAAAATAGAAAAGACCCTGGGCATCGAATATCTTTATGACGTCGGCAATATCGGCCTGGCCCACCAGATCACGCAGGCCGTCGCCGCCTGGCACCTGTACCAGAAGAATGTCGATTACGTCGTCAAAGAAGGCGAGATCGTGATCGTGGACGAGTTTACCGGCCGGTTGATGATCGGCCGCCGCTATTCCGACGGACTGCACCAGGCGATCGAAGCCAAAGAAGGGGTGGAGGTCAGGCAGGAATCGCAGACGCTTGCCACCATCACTTTCCAGAACTATTTCCGTTTATATAAGAAGATCGCCGGCATGACCGGCACGGCCAAGACCGAAGAGGGGGAGTTCTGGAAAATTTATAAGCTGGAAGTTTTGACGGTGCCGACCAACAAGCAAATGATCCGGACCGATTTTTCCGACCTTGTTTATAAAAACAAACGGGCCAAGTTCCGGGCCGTCGTCAACGAGATCGAAAAGTGGCACAAAGAAGGCCGGCCGGTCCTGGCCGGTACCATTTCGATCGAAAATTCGGAGCTGGTCGCTTCCATGCTGCAGCGGCGGGGAATTCCGCACACGGTCTTGAACGCCAAGCACCACGAGCGCGAAGCCGAGATCATCGCCAAAGCCGGCCAAAGAGGCAACGTGACGATCTCGACCAACATGGCCGGCCGCGGCACCGACATCGTTCTCGGCGAAGGGGTGGCTGATCTGGGCGGCCTGCACGTCATCGGCACGGAGCGGCACGAAAGCCGCCGCATCGACAACCAGTTAAGGGGCCGCACCGGCCGGCAGGGCGATCAGGGCTCGACCCGGTTTTACGTTTCGCTCGAGGATGACCTGATGAAACTGTTCGGCTCCAACCGGATCTCCGGCATGATGGAGCGGCTTGGCATTGACGAAGACACGCCGATCGAACACAACATGATCTCCCGCGCCATCGAAAAAGCCCAGAAAAAAGTCGAGGAATACCATTTCGGCATCCGCAAACAGGTCCTGGAGTTCGACGACGTCATGAATAAACAGCGCGAAACCATCTACTCCCTGCGCCGCCGCATCCTCGAAGGCAAAGACCTCCAGCAGAAAATTATCGAGATGATGGGCCAGGTGACGGCGGAGCTCCTGCTGAACTTCCTGCCGGAAAAGGTCCGGCCGGATGAATGGGATTGGGACGGCCTGTTCAACGCGGTCAACGAATTGATCCCGGTGACCGGCCTTGAGCAGTTGAAACAGGAAGACAAAAAACGGGAAGAGATCAGCGGTATTCTGCTCGGCCTGCTCAAGCAGGCCTACGCGGACCGCGAGGCCGAGATCGGCTCGGAGACCATGAGGGAGATCGAGCGTATGGTCATGCTCCGCGTCATCGATGCCGCCTGGATCGAACAACTGCATAATATGGACGTTTTGCGCGAGGGGATCGGCCTGCGGGGTGTGGGCGGACGGGACCCGCTCATCGAATATAAGATCGAGGGCTACTCGATGTTCCAGGAGATGATGCGCGGCGTCCGCGAGCAGATCATCAGCATGATCATCAAGGTCCAGCTGGCTCCCGGCGAAGTCCGCCAGGCCTCGCCGCGCAAGCGCGACCTGATCTACGGCGCGCCGGCACAGGAGTCCAAACCGGCGCCGGTCAGGACGGCCGCCAAGGTCGGGCGCAACGATCCTTGCCCCTGCGGCTCGGGGAAAAAGTATAAGAAATGTTGCATGAAGAGTTAAAAGAAAAAGCTATAAGCTTAAAAAATAAAAGCGTCGAACTTGAAAAAATAGTCAATATCGATCCAAAAAAGAAGCGCCTCGGCGAGCTGGAACAAGCCGCCGCCGATCCCAAGATCTGGGAAAACCAGGCTAAAGCCAAACGCGTCCTGCAGGAAAAAAAAGGCCTGGAAAAAGAGATCGCTAACTGGGAAGAGCTGCGCGGCGGCGTGGATGACCTGATCTCCCTGATTGACCTGGCCGGCAGTGACGACGTCGCCGGTTTGGCCCTCGAGATCGATGAGCTCCAAAAAAAGGCCGACGAACTGGAATTATCGACGCTGATGAGCGGCCAGTACGATAACTGCAATGCTATCCTGGCGATCAACGCCGGCGCCGGCGGTACCGATTCGCAGGACTGGGCGCAGATCCTTTTAAGGATGTATTCGCGCTGGGTCGAAAGCAAAGGTTTTTCTTTGGAGATCCCGGACCTGTCCTACGGTGAGGAAGCGGGGATCAAGAGCGTGACGCTTTACGTAACCGGACCCTATGCTTACGGTTATCTCAAGACCGAATCGGGCATTCACCGCTTGGTCCGTATCTCGCCTTTTTCTTCCGAAGGCAAACGCCATACCTCTTTTGCTTCGGTCGAGGTCATCCCGGAAATTACCGAAGACGTCAAGGTCGAGATCGACCCGAACGACCTGCGTGTCGATACCTATCGCGCGTCCGGTCCGGGCGGCCAGAACGTCAACAAAGTCAGTTCGGCGATCAGGATCACTCATTTGCCGACGGGCATCGTGACGCAGAGCCAGAGCGACCGCTCCCAGCATGCCAACCGGGAAACGGCGATGCGCCTGCTCAAGGCCCGGCTCTACGAGATGATGGTCGAACAGCGCAAGGACAAGATCGAAGAACTGCGAGGCGAAAAGAAAAAGATCGAGTGGGGCAGTCAGATCCGTTCTTACGTTTTTCAACCGTACACCATGGTCAAAGATCATCGCACCGGCGTGGAGATCGGCGACGTGCAGAGGGTCATCGACGGCGATCTTGACCCGTTCATCGAAGCGGCCCTCCGAGGCCAGAAAGGCACAAAATAATGTTAAAAAAGATCGGCAAAGGGTTTCTGGTCCTGATCCTGACGGCGGCAGTTCTCCTGGGGGCTTACCTTGGCTTTATCCGTTTCTTGAGCGAGCTGGGCGGCCGCAGCGTCGAGATCATCGTCGATCTCAATGACGTCAAGAAAATGGCC
>JAQUOB010000129.1 GCA_028717325.1 Candidatus Margulisiibacteriota bacterium | reverse complement strand
AGCTTCCGGGTCGGCTGTTTGCAGGATGATCGAGGCCTGCAGCAGCCGGTCAAGATTTCCCTCAACCCCATTGCCGGAATAGGTTTTTGTTTCATAAAGTTGGTCGATCCCGGCCTGGCCAAAACCGAGGCTGACCCTGGCGCCGGTAACTTCAATATCATAGAGCACTTGCTGACCGACCGTTTGGCCGGTGATCGGGTCGTTGACCGGCGCAAAACGCCGGTTAACTTTGATATCAAAGCGGTGAATGATATTGCCGTCGCCGGAATCCCGCAGGCCGTTTTCCTCGCGGTATTGTTCAATGGCCGAATTGACCCGGTCAAGCGTTTCGGTATTCAGGTCGGTATAGCCGTTGACTTCGAGCTGGTTGATCTGGTTGATCGTCCTCATGTAACGGCCGAGCACGCGGCCGAATTCGCCGTTCTGCTTGATGAATTCTTCACGCTCGGCCGGGCGCATTTTATTATAATTAACCGCCGCCTGCATAACCCCCAGGAACTGCTGGGCCTTCGAGATCTTAACCGTCTGCCCGTCAACTGTCACGGTTTCGCTCTGTTCGTTGAAATAGGGGAGATCGGCACTTCCATTATTGACCTTGAGATAAATGCCGAATTTGTCTTTTTCTTTGAACGAATCGACCAGATGGCCTTTGGTAACTGTCTTGTCGATCCATTGCTTATAGCCGAGGGCATTGCCGCCCCATTCGATACCGCCATAAACCAAGGCACCGACCCCAAGGCCAACGGCTCCGGCTAAAACCGGGTTTTCGGCCAGCGGAGCGGCGGCCAGTGCACCAGCTTTGACCGCCAGATAACCGGCGACCCCTTCTTTAACGATGTCGGCCAGCGCGGCCGCTTTAGCGGACCGGTCACCGCCCATGAGAGTTTCTTTGTGGCGCAGGGCGGCAACAGTTACGCCAAGAGCGGCGCCGGTCAGCGGGCCAGCCGCCCCTTTGCCGACCTTAAAGAGATTAACAAAGGCCTCTTCGCCGGCCGCGAAAGCAAGATAGCTGCCCAGCGCGGCGGCGCCGGTGGCGGCCGCCTGGCCGACTCCGCCGGTTTTTATCTCCTGCCAGTTCATGACAATGTCGAGGCCGAGGATCAGGGCGATCATGGGGCCGTGAGCGCGCGCAAAAGTGCGGACTTTAATATCCAGCGGCTTTCTGATCCCTTCAAGCTGGGCGGTCTTAGCTCCGATCACAGATTTAAGGCGGGCCGTTTCGGCTGGATTGTTGGCGGCGGCCTTTAATTGTTCCCGTAAAGTTTTGATCTCACCGTAGAGCTGGCGGGCGGCGGTTTGTTGTGTTTTAATTTCCGCTTCCAGCGCCCGTTTTTCAACTATCGCCTTTTCCAGGCCGAACATTTCCCGTTCCCAGGTGTGCAGGGCTTCGGTTCGCATTTGCGCTTTGCGCTCGGCCGGGATATTCTGGGATTCAATTCTGGCCAAGGCCTTGTCCCTGGCCAATTCCAGATCGCGGCGCGCGGCTTTGACTTCGTTAGCGATCTCCGCTTTGGTCGGCGGAGTGGGGGCGGCTACTTCCTTTGGCCGATAGGCCGCGGCCCGGGCGAGCTTTTGCTGGAACATCTGCTGATTATGCATGCTGGTGCCGTATTCGGAAACAACTCTTTCTTGCAGCAACTCGGGAACGCTTTCCAGTGTTCTCAGTTCTTCCAGCGGCAGATCGGGGTAAGATGTTCTTAACCCTTCAATCGATTCGGCGACCTTAGTGATCCGTTGGTCGATCTGTTTAATGTCTTTCGTCCGGTTCTCGCTGACCGCTTTAGCGC
Organism: Candidatus Margulisiibacteriota bacterium; assembly: GCA_028717325.1. GTDB lineage: Bacteria > Margulisbacteria > WOR-1 > O2-12-FULL-45-9 > XYB2-FULL-48-7 > JAQUOB01. Next base: position 2,599 of record JAQUOB010000129.1, on the reverse strand, counting down.
GTTCCGCGACAAGTTGATCGAGAACGGCGAACGGCTTTTGAGAGAATAATTGCAGAGCCAGACGGCCGGGGACGGTTACTGATCCCCCTTCAATGTTCAGCTTAACGGTGAAATCAACATCGATCTGCGGCTCTTTGCCGCCGGTTTGGCCGGACAGGAGGCGGGCGATCTGCGAGCCATTCATTTCTACGGAGCGGCCGGTATTCGCTTCGTCGTTGAAGCGGATGATCTGTCGATCGAGCAATCCTTTGCCTTGAGCCCATTCGTTTATCAGCTCAACGGTGCCGCGGTTGGTCCGTGTTTCGGCAACGGCGGCTAACCGTGGCTGGAAACCGCTGTCGGCCATGCCTTGTCTGAACGGCTCAAAGAAAGCATGGATCTCGGCCATGGAGCCCTGAGAAACCGTATAGACCTTGCCTCTTTTCTGTATCCTTTCGATGATCGCGGTCGTTTTTTGAATCGAACCGGCTTTAGCCAGTTCCAGCAGGTCGGCACCGGTAACTCTTAACCTGACCGGTGCGTTGTTTGCTTTAGCGGCGCGTCCTTTGATCTCAACTACAAATCTGCGGCCGGGGTCGGTTTTAGCCAGTTCCAGTAATCCCTGGGCTTCTTCAACAGGAACAGTCCCGTTTGGATTAGTGCTGCCCAGGAAGTTGCTGGCGGTCCAACCGGCGGCCCGGGTCAGGCCTTTGTTCTCAAGGCCCTTGACGATCCGCTTGGCCGTTTTATTGATGGTTCCGTTTGTTTTCGATGGCCTGGAACCGAGCCTTTCAGCGGCACGCCGGGCGTAATTTTCAGTTTTATCAACGGCGCTGTCTCTTACCCGGCCCAGTTCCCGTAAGGGATGAAGCACTCTAGTCCGGCTGCCGAAATCCCATAATTTATGCCAGCCATTTTTGACGCCGCTGACATCGGCCGCAACGGAATCGCCGCTGACAATTTCAAAGTCCGGGCGGATAGTAAAAGAAGCATTGCCGGTGTTGTACCTGATGGTTTCGGCGGCACCGCCAATAAGTTTGACCGCCAGATGTATATTTCCGACCGGTGTGGCGTAATACATCATCTTGGCTCCGGTCCCGGCCGGCATGTGCAATTGGGGCATCGCTCTCTTACTCAGCCATTCGGGTTGAGGCGCGCCTTTTCTGATATATTCACGGATGATCTTGCGGTCGATCCAGACCGCGCCGTTATTGATAACGACCGCTCCGGCCTTGGCGGCATAGGCATGGATCGCGAAAGCGGCTCGGGCGGAAGCGAGTGTCATTCCCATAACATAGACTAATTGGCCAAGCCCAACTCCAAGATGCTGCGGTCCTTTTTTCAGGCTAGCGATCCCCTCTGAAAACATGGGGAAAACCAGGGTTTCAAAACCGTAAAAACTGCCGATCAAATGAGACAATTTATTATTCAATTCGTCAACTGCGGCATGGTAGCTTGCCCAATCGCTGCTGACAACGCCGTGAGCCGCGCCTTCGGTCGCGTTCCAGGCCGTGGGCAGGAATTCGGTCCAGCCGGCGTTGATCTGCCGCGGAATAGCCAGAGAGAATTTGGCAAAGGCCTCGATAGTTCCCTCGAAAACACCGACAAGGTTGTGAAAAACAAGATCAGAAATTTCCCCGCGCCGGTGCGCTTCCTTAAGATCATCGATCATCGCCTGGCTGTAAACTTTTAAGCTTTCCATACTGTCCGTGATCTCCGTGGCCACAGCGGGAGCAACCGATTCAATTTTAGAGGCATCGGTCCGGAAGACCCTGATGGTCTTGGCATAATCGACTTTATCGGAGAACGGGATCTTTTGGTTATGGGCCGCTTCGAGCGGGTTAAAATATTTTACTTCCAAGTCCTTATAATCGGCCGCGCCGCGGCTGATGTTCATCCGGGAAGAAACCGTCAAGACGTCGGTAAAGATCTGAGCCAGGTTCTGATGTTTATCTTCGTGCTGCCAATCGTAAAGACGGAAGGCCACATCTTTATCTTTAGGATAAGCATTGCTTAGATCGGCGGTGTAATCAGCCGGGTTGGCGTGAGGCCGTCCGGCCGCAGCGTTATTATTGGCATCATTAATAATTCGCCTGATGAGCGGCGAAACGATCTCACTCCGGCGCATTTTTTCGGTCAGAAAAGCCCTTAAATGAGCGTTGTTTTGGACCAGCGGTATCGTTTCTTCGTTAAGGGCCTTGATAAATTCCTGAACGTCTTCATGATTCAACTCATTGAAGACAAATTCTTTCTTGATCGCCGCATCTTCTTTTCTTTTTGTGACCTGTTTTTCTATATAGACGGCACCGCTGCCTTCCCGGCCGGCCAAAAGCATTTTGAATTGGGAAGACATATTCATTTTGGGGCGGCTGTCAGAAGACATCGCCAGGAAAGAGATAAAATTTTGCCAGCTCCTTTTCGCCGGGCTATTGACGATCTGGATCATCTCCTCCGGCGAATTGGGGCCAAATCTCATTTCTCCTTTGAGACCGCTCGCTTCACCCAGCAGTGAAGTCAGCAGGAGACCGGTGATCCGACCATGTCCGGCGACCAGGGCAGGGAGAGCGCGGGTGGCGTTGACAAAAATATCCTGCGGGATCCGGGCAAAGATCTGGGCCAG
>JAQUOB010000128.1 GCA_028717325.1 Candidatus Margulisiibacteriota bacterium | reverse complement strand
GCCCGAATTTCTTGACGTACTCGACCGACTGGCCGCTGCAATACGGCCGGTCGATAAAGCCGAGATCGTGCAGGTGGATGTCGCCGCGCATGTGGGCGTCGGCGATGTCCTGGGTAAAGACGGACAGTAGGGCGAACTCTTTCTTGATGTTCTCGGCCAGCGTCAGGTTGGTCGCTTCCGGGCCGTGCGGCACGTTGGCGTTCTCTTTGTTGGGATTAAAGATGATGTTCCTTACATCATATAAAGGGGAACCGAGCCGGGTATGCCGGCGCCTCGCTTCTTCCAGGCCAAACTCGAGCAGTTTAACGTCGACCAGTTCCCTGACCAGCGGGGCGGTCACCGAGCTGATCTTCATGCTCTTGATCTGGTTCTCGACCTCGATCCCGATCTCTTCCGCGATCTCGCGGTTGAGCTCCGTCTCGCGCACCAGCGCGTCGACGATCTTCTCCCTGTCCCACCCCACTATGTCGTCGCTCGACGTCCGCACAAACAGGGCCAAATCCGTTGAATCAGTCGCCTTTTTATTTTTCTCGTCCAATACCTGGGTCGTCATCTTAGTAACTCCTTCTGACGGTCAATTCGCCGTCAATTCTTTCACTTCTTTAAGAAATTCCGAAACATGTTCAAATTTTCTGTAAACCGACGCGAACCGGATATACGCCACCTTGTCCGCCGCCTGCAACTTCTCCATCACCAGCTCGCCGATCTTGGCGGAGAGCACTTCGCGGCCGGCTTCGCGGTGCAATTCCTTTTCGATCTCGTCAACGATCGCTTCGATCGTGTCGATCGAAACTGGCCGTTTTTCGCAGGCGTGCAAAATACCCTTCACCACTTTGTCGCGGCTGAACTGTTCGCGGCGGCCGTCGCGCTTGATGACCAAAAGCGGCCTCTCTTCGATCCTTTCATAAGAGGTAAAGCGTCCGCGGCAGGCCAGGCATTCGCGTCGTCGGCGAATGATATTCGCATCGTCAACTTCACGCGACTCCAACACTTTATCTTCACTACTTTCACAAAACGGGCATTTCATATATTTAGGGTGGACTAAGATTTTACACACCACGGGTAGCGGTGTCAATGCCTATTTTTTCCTTAACTGGGGAGGGTTTCGCCGGTTTTTACGTCGTGGCCGATGATAAAATCCTTAGCTTTCATGCGCTTGCCGCCCTCTAACTGCAGCTCTAATACTAGCAGATCGCCATGCCCCGTGGCAACTAAAATTCCTTCGTTTTTAATGATCTCAATTATCTCGCCCGGCTGTTTCTCCCGGGTATCAAGATCAAGCGAATTGATCCGCGCTTTTAATATCTTCAGATGTTTGCTGTGGTAGAAAGTGTGAGCCGTCGGCCAGGTTACCAAAGCGCGTATCCTGTCGTTGATCTCTCCGGCCGGCTTTCGCCAATCGATCTCCCCGCTCTCCTTGGTCAGCGTCGCCGCATAGGTCACTTCGGCTTCGTTTTGCGGCACGTATTTTGCCTTTCCTGTTTCTATATCGTGCAAGGCTTTGAGCAAGAGCGGGCAGGCCGCCGAAAATATTTTTTTCGACAGCGTTTCATAATTATCATCGTCTTCAATTTTCACCGGCTTCTGCGCCAGGATCGGGCCCGCGTCCAGCGCTGCCGCCAGCTTGAATATTGTCACGCCGGATTCTTTCTCGCCTTTCAAGAGAGCCCACTGGATCGGCGCCGCCCCCCGATATTTGGGCAGCAGCGAAGCGTGGATATTAATGAAACCGTATTTTGGTATATCCAGGAGTTCTTTCGGCAGGAGCTTCCCGTAGGCGACCACCACAGCCAGGTCCGGCTGAAGCGATTCCAGGAAAGACCTGAACAAGAGATTATTTTTGACCGATTCCGGCTGTTCGAGCGGCAGGGCCGCTTTGAGAGCAATTTCTTTGACGGGCGAAAAGACCACTTTTTGCCCCCGGCCCTTGGGGCGGTCGGGCTGGGTCACCACCGCGACAACTTCTCGTTTCGCTTCTATTAATGTTTTTAGGACTTCGGCCGCCGGCTCCGGCGTGCCGAAAAAAACGATCTTCATAACAGCTCTTCTTTTTTTTCTTGCGTTCGGGGAACGTATTTAATCAGGGCCGGATTTTTGACCTTATCGATAAAGACGATCCCGGCCAGGTGGTCGATCTCGTGCTGTAAAATGGTCGCCAGGAACCCGTCGGTTTCGATCGTGACCGCCTGGCCGTCGCGGTCAAGGGCCTTGACCTTAACGTGCGAGGCCCGCTCGACCGGCGCTTCCACCCCCGGCAGGCAGAGACAGCCCTCGGTAAAGACCTGACAGCCCGATTTTTCCAGGATCTTGGGATTAACCAGCGCGAGCGGCCCGGCGCCGGGATCGACGACGATAACTTGAATGGACCTGTTGACCTGCGGCGCGGCCAAGCCCACGCCCGGCGCGGCGTGCATCGTCTCGATCATGTCATCAATCAGCTTGACGATCTCGGGCGTGACTTTTTTAACCGGCTTGGCCTTTTTACGAAGTACGGGATTGGGGAATTTGATTATTTTCAGTATCACAAAGAAATTATACCCTATCCGAAACCCGGAAAAAAGCCCAAAATACCGCAGCCAACAACTGAAATCCGGCCGGAATTTCTAAGATATTAATTCAGTGAGACATCAATCCCGCCTCCTAATAATATTATTAGTTGTTTTTCTGCTTGGTTCGCTGCAGTTTGTCCGGCTTAACCGGCAAAAAGTCGAGCGGGAGCCGGTCCGGTTGTTGTAACTGAAACAGCTGGTGCTTAATTTTGCGGAGGGCTATAAAGACCGGAGCGTGATCGTCGTCAGCAAAAAGGAGCATCTTCTTTATTATTGTGAGAACGGCCGGATCGTGGAAAACGATTACTGGCAGGGCTTTATGTACAGCTTTCCGGTCAAGGTCTCACTGGCCGGCCGCTGGTACCGCACGCCGGAAGGCCTGATGTTTGTCGACCGGAAAAATGATCGCAGCCAGTTTACGCTGTTCCTGGGCTTAAGCGTGCCCGGCGATTACGGCATCCACGGCGCCGCCACCCGCCTGGCCTCTTTCCTGGACAAGATGGAAACCCTTGACCATGATTTTTCTTTCGTCACCAAAAAGGACGATACGCGAGGCTGTGTGGCGGTCGAAAACCGCGTGATCAAATATCTCTTCGCCAGGGTGGACGTCAAAACGCTCGTCTGGATCCTGCCCTGATCATAATAAGCTCATCGGCTCGACATCGACCGTTACCCTTATCTCCCTCGGGACTACCACTTTGCCGACTGTCTCCTCAACCGCGTTCCTCATCAGGTTTAGGTCCCGGCCTTTGATCAGAATGCGGTCGCGCCATTCGCCGCGCAACCTCGGAATGACCGCCGGGATGGGACCCAAGACTCCCTCGGCTAATCTTTTACCCAGAAATTCCCCGAGATCGTTGGCAACTTTATTAACTTTAGTCTGCTCGACCCCGCTTATCAAGAGACTGATCAACCGGGTGAACGGCGGGTAGCCAAGCTCCCGGCGCTGTTCTATCTCCTGCCGGTAAAAGGCCTCGTAATCGTGGTTGACGGCGGTTTTGATCACATAGTGATCGGGTGAATAGGTTTGAATGATAACTTTGCCCGGCAGATGATGGCGTCCCGCCCGGCCGGCCACCTGGGTGAGCAGTTGGAAAGTGTGTTCGGCCGCTCGGAATTCGGGCAGGTGAAGACCGATATCGGCCGAGACGACCCCGACCAGCGTCACGGCCGCGAGATCGAGCCCCTTGGTCACCATCTGCGTGCCGATCAGGACGTCAGCTTTGCCTTCCGCAAAGGTCTTGAAAAAAACTTCGTGCGAGCCTCGCTTGTCCGTCGTGTCGCGGTCGTAGCGTAAGATCCTGGCCGCGGGAAACGCCTTGGCAACCTCATCCTCGATCCGCTGGGTGCCGGTGCCGAAATATTTGATCGAAGCGCTGTTGCAGCGGGGGCAGGTCTTAGGGGTCTCGCCGGAAAAGCCGCAGCGGTTGCAGCGCATTGACCGGTCGTGGGAACTATAGACTAGCGAGACGGCGCAGTGCGGGCATTCGATCACGTAGCCGCAGGAACGGCACATGACGAACGTATAAAAACCCAGCCGGTTGATAAAGAGGATCGCCTGCTCTCCGCCGGAGAGGGTTTTTTCCAGCTCGGCACTCAATTTTTCCGAGAGCACGCCAAAGTTTTTTTGTTTGATCTCTTCCCGCATATCGACAACTTCGACCGGCGGCAGCGGCCGGTCATCGATCCTTTTTGGCAGATCGAGCTTTGTATATTCACCGGTCCCGGCTTTGTAAAATGTTTCCACCGACGGCGTGGCCGAACCCATGACAACGACCGCCTGGTTCATTTCGGCTAACTTCAGCGCCACTTCGCGCGCGTGGTAGCGCGGGCTCTTTTCTGATTTGTAAGTTGTT
>JAQUOB010000127.1 GCA_028717325.1 Candidatus Margulisiibacteriota bacterium | reverse complement strand
CATTAAGTTTTATGATCGATTCCCTGGCTTCGCGCGGCGAATAACCAAGAGCGATCAAAGCCGAAATAGCGTCGGAGATCAGGGCCTGGTTGCCGCTCAGGCCGGCGGCCATCTCGGCCGGCTTGAGAGCGTAGGCCTTCCCTATCTTTTCTTTCAGCTCCAGGACGATCCGCTCGGCGGTCTTGCGGCCGACGCCGGAGATCGAAGAAAGGACGGCGATGTCGCCTTGGGCCACCGCGCTGACCAGCCGGTCGATCGGAAAACCGGAAATGATCGCCATCGCTGTTTTCGGCCCGACACCGGAGACCGAGAGAAAGAGGGAAAAAAGCGCGCGCTCTTCTTTGTTTAAGAAACCGTAGAGGGAAATGTCGTCTTCGCGGACGACCTGGATAGTAAAAAGTTTGACTTTTTCGCCCAGCGCGGGCAGGCGGTTAAGGACCGAGGCAGGCACTTTGACCTGATAGCCGATATTGCCGACATCGATAACGATCTGGTTTTGGTCAACGTGCTCGAGCAGGCCAAAGAGATGGGAGATCATACACCGACTAAACCCGCCTGACGCGGGGCCATCACTCTCTCCTTGAATTTATGCGAGTGTAAATGGCAGATGGCGACCGCCAGGGCGTCCGCCGCGTCGTCGGGCTTGGGGATATCGTTTAACTTGAGCATGACCCGCACCATCTGCTGGATCTGCCGTTTTTCCGCTTTGCCGTAGCCGGTCAGAGCGATCTTGACCTCAAGCGGCGTGTATTCCGCGACCCTGACCTTGCCTTCGGCCGCGGCCAGCAGGACGATCCCTCTCGCCTGACCGACAGCCATGGCCGTTTTGGTGTTCTCGCCGAAAAATAATCTCTCAACCGCGACATAATCGGGCTTATGGGCCGTTATTAATTGTTTCATTTCCTGGTAAATTTTGGCCAAGCGTCCTTGAGAGGTGTCTTTGGGGGTTGTGAGAATACAGCCGCAGCTGACGTAGGAGAGCTTATCGCCTTGTTGTCTGACCAGACCGAAGCCCGTTGTAGCTGTGCCGGGGTCAATGCCCAATGTCAGCATAGAAAAGCTCCTTTGATTTTTAGATTATAGCACGGAATCCCTTGAAATCAAAGGTTTATTTCGATGTTGCCCGTGATATCGGTCAGACGGTAATCGGGGGCGCGGCCGAGTTCGCGCTCGCCCCGGATCGTCACGTTAACATAATCGCTCAAGCTGTATTTGGCGCGCAAAGTATAATTGGTCTTTTCGGTTTCCGCGCCGGCATACGATCTTGAATAAGTGTAATCAAAATCGACCCTCACCCTGTCGCCCTGCCGGAAAATGAAGCCCCAGCCGGGCGAAAAGGTGTAGGTGACGGGTGTTATCGACAGATAGTTGATCGTCTTAGTGTAGCCGCCGGAGGCGCTGACGCTCCAGGCGTCGGAAATGTTCCAGATCCCTTTTAGTGAAGCCGTGTGGCTCGTGCTGTCGGCGGTGTTAGAGGCCGCTTCGCCTGTCCCTTGCGTGGCGCGCTGGTAAGTGTAGCGCGAGTCGATGGAGAATCGCTCGGACAGTGAGGTCTTGACGATAGCGTCGAATTTTTTATTCGCGCTCACCCCGGGCAGATAGCTCAAGGGTTCGGCGGTGACCCGCTGGGTCGTCGCCCCGCTCTCCAGCAAGTAATTGAATTCGGTGGAGAAGATCCGGAACGGCGCCAGCTTGAGGGTGTAGAGTTTTGAATCGGAGTCGGCGGTGTTGTCTTTGACGGTATAGTTGGGCGCATCCTGCCGGTAAATATTAAAACTATGGCCGACTTTATAGATCAGGCCGAGCATAACCTCGCTGACGGGGACCAGATTGATCTCGGCCTGCTGCTGTTCGTTATTGAAACTTCTCGTGCCGGTCCGCAGTATCTGGGTAAAATTCGGCTTGAACAGGTATCTCAAACGCAAGTACCTCGCCGGCCGCAGGTCAAAAGAGAACGAGCCGCTGTGTTTGGCCACGGCTTCGGAGGTGACAAAATCTTCGCTGACCGACTGGACGGTGTATTTGCCCTCCGTTTTAAAAAAGTCGGCCGGCTCCGCACGATAGGAAACGTCGGTCGAATCTTTCACCCCCTGGGCGCTGTCGTCCAAGTGCTCGATCGAGGTCGAAACAAAATAGGATTTACTGGGCGAAGCGGATAGATTGACGTTGTAGGTCTTGCGGAAAGGCCGGTCGCCCGTCGGCTCCTCGCGGTCCTCCAGCTCGACGTTCGACGTGAAAGTGACTTTTTCCAGCCCAGCGGTCGCCAGGCCGAAATTCACCTTTTTGTAATAGGTCGCTTCTTCCGACGGCGAACGGTTGAGCCATTTTTCTTTGGTCGCCTTGAGCGCCGTGGACAGGAAACCGAGACGGTAGAGGCTTTCTGCCGAATGGCGCGTGATGATCCGCTGGATACTATTGCCGGAGACCGGGTCGTTGCTCGCCTCGTCCTCGGAAAAATTATACTCGAGCGAAGGAAATCTCTCCGGCGTCAAAACGGCTTTGGCGCTTTTATAGCGGTTTTCATAAACCACATCGCTCAGAGTGTACTTTTCATAACTGTAATTACCCTGACTGCCGAAGAGAGAGCCGGGCCGCCAGCTTAAGCCGCCGCCGTACTCGGTCACGTCCTGCTTCGGCGCGGCCTCGGCGATCGGTTCAAATTTCGCGCCGACTCTTTTGCCGAAGGCCTTGAGGCCAAAGGGCCCCAGCTGGGAGCTGACGTCGAGCTTGATCGCCTTGCCGGTTTCTTCATTGCCGGCGGAGAAGAGATTTAAATTTTTGTTGGAATAGGCGACCTCGCCGTTAGCCGTCAGCGCCTCCGAAACCAGCGAGCCGTCGGCCCCGACCACGTAATGCCCGGCCGGATTGACCGCTTCCTGGCTCATGCTCCCCCTGATCTCGGCGGCGCCGGTCAGGCTGTCCGAATCATTGAGATAGGTCGCGCCGATCTTAACGTTATCCTTGGGTTTCCCCGTCAAGCGCAGGCCGTAAGTCGAATGCTGATAGACCGTTTGGCGGAAATCGTAGTAGATATTGATAATTGATTTGGGGTCGATCGTTTTTTTAGAAAAAGTTACCGTACCCGCCTGGTAATCGATCGTGTAATCGTCGCCGCGCTTCTGCGGCGCGCCGTCGACCGTCACCCGTTCGCTGTTGATCACCACGGGAGCCGAGTCGAGATGAAACGGACCCTGCGTGCCGTCCCCGTACATCCGGCTGAATTTGCTCTGGCCGGGCGGCGAAGAATAGAGGGCGGTAAAGCCCCAGCTGCCGTAATCGCCGCGCACGCGCGCGCCGGAGAGGACCTTATTGAGCTTGGTAAATTCGGTCTCGGTCAGGTCGGCCGTAAAATCGCCCAGGTAGGCCTCGGTACTGGCCCGTTTGACCAGGACCGACACCTTATCTTCTCTCTGCGCCACCTGGCTCGTGCCAGCAGTGCTGGTGCTGATCAGGTTCGCGTCGATCTCGGTGCCGTCGGTTTTGCCGGAGATATTCAGACGCAGGGCCTCTTCGCGCGTCACGCCGGGAACAAACCCTTCTTTACTGCCTTCGATATTTTTCGAAGAAAAGGTCAGGGTCTTGGAGCCCTTGATAATAAAAGGCACGGCTTCACCCGAAGGTATCTTTAATTCGAAGGCCTCGCCGGTCACGATCGGCAGCATTTCTTCGATATCGGGGTCGGCCTCGAAAGAAATGTTCCGCAAATCCAAGGCCAGCCGCGGGGCGGAGGCAGTCGTTTTTTCTTTCACCGCCGGGTACCAGACGACGCTTTGCGACCAGAAAACATCGCGCAGTTTTTTCCGCAGGCCGAAGAAACCGGAAATTTTTGAAAAGAAATCCTGTTTTGGCGCAAAAACGAATGGGTATCTGATCCAGGCGGTGAAAAAGTGGCCGCCTTCTTTATAATCGGCCGGTATCTCAAATTTTCCCCACCAGTAGCCGTCGCGGTAAACCATGGGGATCTCTTTTTCCCGGTCGGAATAGAGCGTGACCTTTTGGGCCGGCTTAAAGGTGCGCAGGCGCAGGGTAACTTCTTCGCCGATAACCGGAGGATAATCAGGAAAGATGCTTAAATAATATTCATTGGTGTAGATGCCGGTATATGTGTCGTCCTGTTCGGCTACGGCATTCGCGATCTGTCCAAATGCCGTCGCTAACACAAAGATCAGGCCTATTAAAAAATATGAATTTTTGCGCATAATCCCGCCCGTTCTTTTAAATCATTAGAAAGGGCGGGATTACCAGATGCCGCTCAAAGAAATCCTGTGGACATTATCTCTCGAGAGAGCCATCTGATTGACGTAAGCATAATCGACCCTCGCCTGGTTGACGGCAAAGCCCGCACCAGCAGTCAGGCCGCCGCCGGCATAGCCGACACGGTAATCAACGCCCTTGAAAGCTATCCCTTCGTAACCCAG
>JAQUOB010000126.1 GCA_028717325.1 Candidatus Margulisiibacteriota bacterium | reverse complement strand
CTTCGAGCTTGATCGCGTCCCGCAGTTTTTTCATCCTGATCGGCTGGACAGAAGCGTCCAGCGCGCCGGCTTTCATGAGTTTGGCGATCGCCCGGTCGTAGCGTCCGGGCTCCATGTCGTCTATATTAGTTTCGATCTGGAGAATCGCGTCATGTTCGGTCGGCAGTTCAGCTTCGCCGATAAATATTCGCAGAAGATTCGGGATTGGCAGATCGATCGAACCGGCACCATAGCCAATTGTTTCAACGGTCATCTTCGGCATCTCTTTGAAATCAGCGATCGTCGAAATTATCGCGGCCCCGGTCGGCGTGACAAGTTCTCCCTTGATCCCGGCGGAATAGGTCGGCGCTCCCTTAAGCAGTTCGGCGGCGGCGGGGGCGGGGTTGGGCAGAAGTCCGTGAGCGTGAACGATCTGGCCCCGGCCGTTGGGCAGGGGGGAACAATAAACTTTCTCGATCCCCAGTTTTTCGAGGCCGATACAGGCGCCGACAATATCGATGATCGCGTCGACCGCCCCGACTTCGTGGAAGTGGACCTTATCTACGGAAATGCCGTGAACTTTGGCTTCGGCCTCGGCTAACCGACGGAAGATTTTGGTGCTAAGCGCCTTGACTTGTTTGGACAGACGGCTTTGCTTGATGATCCTCAATATCTCTGCGAGATTTCGATGATGTTTTGATTCTTTAGCTCTGACATCAAAATAAGTCCCTTTAATCCCATGTTTTTTTGTTTTCTTGATTTGTAATTTGTAATGCTCGGAAACCTGAGACTGAACGTCTCGGTTTCCTCGCAGCGACTTGGAAACCGCGAAGTTTATTCGCAGGTTTCCAAGTTCTTTTTCAAGATAATGACTATCCAGCCCCGCATCAATGAGGGCTCCCAGGATCATATTGCCGGCCAGGCCGGAGGGGCAGTCGAAATAAGCGATCTTCATATTTCTCATTATAACGCTCGGCCCGCCGCAAACCAAGTGAAATTTGCGTTAACAAACCTCGATAATTATTGAAAGGAAAGGAAAAAATATGTCAAAAATCGGAGACAGCCAACCGCCGGCCCGAAGCAAACCGCTGACGGGCGCGGCCGTTATTTTTAAAAATAATCTCCAGCTGCTGGCCGGCCTGGGGGTCAATTTTTCTCCCGATTTTGTCAGGGCGATCAACTCCCCGCAACATATTTTGGGTAAGTTTATGCGGGCGGTCGACCTGTCAAAACAGCTGAAGCCGGACCCGGGGAAAAAGGTTGAAGTCGCCGCGCTCGTCATCGGGCTGTCAGCCAGTTTTCGTCAGTTCGTTTGTCCCGCCCAGCCGACGATAGACATTTTGGCCAAGCTTGATCAGGGCAGGGTTTATCTTGTCTACGAAAAGCGCAGACAGCTCCGCCCGCCGAAACCATCGCCGTCTCCGGGAGCTCTGGCGGTCATGGTCATGCTCCACACAAAAAGAGAGGCCCTGATCGAATCGATGGCGCTCGACAACGACAGCGAGGTGCGGCGGTCATATTACCGCTCGGAGGCTAGGGAATGCGAAGAAGCCCGCTTGCTGGCCCGGGCCGGCCGGCTCCAGGAGGTGGCGGCGCGCCTGAAACTGGCCGAACAAAACGCGCGGCAGATCGAGCGAGCCGGCAACCCTGATGAGGAGATACGGCTGAAGGTCGAAGTCGAGGCCTGCGAATCTATTGCCGATCTGCTAATGGGGGATGAATTGTCGCCTGGCCGCATTTCGCTTGACCACAAAGCGCTCTGTTCGCTGATGCAGAAAGACAGGCTGCTCGCGGCGGCCTATTTGAACAAATGTATCTGCCTTATGAGCGCCAACAAATTACCCAATAATTTAGTAGAAGAACTGACCTGCGATCTGTATGATCTGGCCGGACAGATCAGTGATCCCGTGGAAGTATCGATCGTTAAACAGTTCCTCATTGACAGTGCTATCGCGGGTCGGCACAGCGACGTAACGGATACCATAATGAACGCTCTCTCCGCGACGCGGCGGATCGAAGATCCGGTCAAGCGTTGTTTTGAGCTGCTCAATATCGCTTCTGTCATGGATAAGATCGGCAGTGAAAAAGCGGCTGATATATTGAAGATTGAAGTCGGGACCGTTATGGCTACGTACGACCAGCCCCGGAACGATATTTCCAGGAGCGAAGAGGACCTGGTCGACTTTGCCGCCTCGGTCGTCCTGCTGGCCAAATTTGAAGCGCAGGAGAAGAAATATAGCGAAGCGGAGGCGGAACTGGAGGTCCTGGTCGACGGTCCGGAGGGGTCCAATTATCTCGATTCTATTGGCGACCCCGCCAAACGAGCCCGGGTCGTTCGCGATCTGGTCGAAATTTTGGTCGAGATCGGTCTATTTGAAGCAGCCGGACGGCTGATCGACTGCACTTACGACAGCTGGCATTAGCGGTTCCGGTTGATGATCGAAGCCAGACTGCCCGCCCCAAACCCATTATCGATATTGACCACCGCCACACCCGGCGCGCAGCTGTTCAACATCGTCAGCAAAGCGGCCAATCCCTTAAAGCTCGCGCCGTAGCCGACCGAGGTCGGCACGGCGATGATCGGTTTATCGATCAATCCGCCGACGACCGAAGCCAGGGCGCCTTCCATCCCCGCGACGACTATCACCACGGGAGCTTTTTTGATCCGGTCCAGGTTTTTCATCAAACGGTGGATGCCGGCCACTCCCACGTCGTAGATCCGGTCGACCGACTCCCCCAGGAACTCGGCGGTGACGGCGGCCTCTTCGGCGACGGGCAGGTCGGCGGTCCCGGCGGTGACTATTGCGATCCTGTGCTCCGCTTTCTGCGTTCCGCTTTCTGCTTTCTTTTTGACCGCAATGATCCTGGCTGTTTCATAATATTTTGCCTGGCGCAGGATTTTTTTGACCGCTCGAAAGGCTTTTCGATCGGCCCTGGTCGCCAAAACATTATGGCCGTGGTCCCAGATCCGCCTGGCTATCCCGACGATTTGATCGGGTGTTTTTCCTTCGCAGTAGATGACTTCGGGAAAACCTTTGCGCTGATGCCGGTGGTGGTCGATCTTAGCGAAGCCGATGTCTTCATACATTTTATTTTTCTTCATTTTAATCTTTGATCAAGCTCCTCAATACTTTTAAGTTCATTTTATCCAGTTTCAGGTCGGGATCCTTCGGTGTCTCCAGCGCCATCGGCAAGTTTTTTAAATTTTTATCATTTAGGAGCAGGCGGAACGCTTCTTTGCCCAGCTCGCCCTGGCCAATATGCTCGTGGCGGTCGACGTGCGACCCCAGGCCTTTTTTACAATCGTTGAGGTGGAAGCCCAGCAGGTTATTATAGCCGATCAGTTCGTCAAATTCCTGCCAGGTTTTCTGGTAACCTGCTGGCGTCTTGATATCATAGCCGGCGGCGTAGATATGGCAAGTGTCAACGCAAACACCCAGCCTGGCCGCGTCGTTGACCAGATCGAACCAGCGCGCGAAATGTTCAAATTTATAACCAAGGGCGGAACCCTGACCGGCGGTCGTTTCCAGAGCGAGTTTAACTTGATAGCCTTTCGTCACCTTAAATAGATTATTGATACTCCCGGCGACTTTATCAATGCCGGCTGCCTCGCCGGCGCCCCCGTGGGAGCCGGGGTGGAGGACGATGAAGGGCAGCTTGAGCGCTTCGCTTTTTTCAAATTCCTCGAGCATCGATCTCATGGATTTTTGATGATCGTCTTTGCCGGCGGCCGCCAGATTGATCAGATAGCCGGTGTGGGCGAAAACGAACATGCCGCTCTCTTTTCGGGCCGCAAAAAATCTTTCGACTTCGTCCGCGGCGAACGGCTGGCTGGCCCATTGCCGGTTGCTTTTAACAAATATCTGGATGGCGGTGCAACCGAGCGATTGGCCTCTTTCGATGGCTTTTTCAACTCCGCCCGCGATCGACATGTGTGAGCCAAGCAGTCTAGCCATCCTCACCCCTTTCTTCCGACTTCGTCGGAATTCATTCCCCTCTCCATCTTCGATGGAGAGGGGGGTGAGTTTTGCGCAAGCGGGTGAGGTGCCTTTAGCTCCTCCATGCGTTGTTTGATCTTTTTTTCGAACCCGATCTCCTTGGGTTCGTAATACTTTTTCCGCTGCTCGAGATATTCCTGGGGGATATAGCCGGTCTTTGAATCATGGGCATATTTATAGCCCTGGCCGCGTTTTTCATCCTTGACCCAGGCCAGTTTATTTTTCAAGTGATCGGGTACGGCCATTGTCATTTCCGCCTCCACGTCCTGCATGGCGGCATTGATGCCGGCGTAAGCCGCGTTGCTCTTGGGGGCCGTGGCTACATACACGGTCGCTTGGGCCAGCGGGATTTTTGCTTCGGGCATGCCTACGAATTCCGCGACCTGCATGGCCGAATTGGCGACGACCAGCGCCAGCGGGTCGGCGTTGCCGACATCTTCGGCCGCGCAGATGACGATCCGCC
>JAQUOB010000125.1 GCA_028717325.1 Candidatus Margulisiibacteriota bacterium | reverse complement strand
TCGACGTCGCCGTGGTGGGCTTCCATGGCGTGCAGGACTTCGGGGGATTCGCCGGCTTTTTCCGCGAAAGTCACGCCCAGCCGCACGTGCGTCCCTTCCACGTCCTGGTCGATGGCTTTGCCCAGATCGTGGAGCAGGGCGGCGCGCTTGGCCAGATTGACGTTAACGCCGAGTTCGGCGGCCAGCATGCCGGCGAGGTGAGCCATTTCCACCGAGTGCTGGAGGACGTTCTGCCCGTAAGAAGTGCGATAGTGGAGCCGGCCGAGCAGCTGGATGATCACCGGCGGCAAGCCGTGGACGCCAACTTCCAAAGCCGCCCGCTCTCCGTGCTCCCACATGGCGGTTTTCAATTCACCTTTCGATTTCTCATACATTTCTTCGACGCGCGCGGGATGGATCCGGCCGTCGGCGATCAATTTTTGCAGGGTGAGGCGGGCGGTTTCGCGGCGCAGCGGATCGAAGCTGGAGAGAATAACGGCTTCGGGCGTATCGTCGACGATCAGATCAACGCCGGTCTTGGTTTCAAAGGCCCGGATGTTCCGGCCTTCACGGCCGATGATCCGGCCCTTCATGTCGTCTGAGGGTAGTTCTACGACGGAGGTGGTCGTTTCCACTACATGGTCGACGGCACAGCGCTGGATGGCCGTGGCCAGAATTTCCCTGGCCCGCTTATCCGATTCTTTTCGTATCTCCTCTTCGTTCGCCTTGATCTTTTTGGCGGCCTCGATCTCGAGCTCTTTATCCAATCTTTCCATCAGTTCTTTTCTGGCATCTTCTCTGGACAGAGCCGCGACTTTTTCCAGCTCGACGAGCAGCTGACTTTTGGCTGTCTGGACGGTTTCTTTAAGCTTGACCAGGTCTTCCTCGATTTTTTTGACCAGTTTTTCGCGGTTCTCAAGATTCTTATCCTTGTTTTCCAGATGGTCCTCGCGCGACTGCAGGCGGCGCTCCATCGTGGTCAACTCGGCCTTTCGCTCTTTGCTGTCGCGCTCCAGGTCGGCCTTCAGCCGGATGGCTTCATCTTTGGCTTCAAGCAGGGCCTCTTTTTTGATCCGCTCGGTATCCTTTTTGGCATCTTCGAGAATGCGCTTGGCCGTTTCTTCCGCGATCCTGACCTTCTGTTCCGCCAACTGTCTTCGCACGATAAGATAAGCCACTGCCAGCCCGAAGATAACCAGGGCCGCGATGATGATGTAACTCAATGTGTATAGAGTCATTTTAGAATCTCCTTTCAGCCCTCACCCGCTGGTGTTTAACTTTCCCCCCTCTCCCAGAGGGAGAGGGATGGGATTGATGAGGATAAGTTTTATATCTGCGAAGCCGCGATCGCTTTCCTTATTTCCCCCTCGATCTTATTGGCGAGCTTGCCGTTCTCTTTCAAGAATTTGATGGCGCCGTCAAAGCCCTGGCCGAGTTTTTCGCTGCCGTAATTGAACCAGGAGCCGCTTTTACTGATAATATTTAAATTGACGCCGAGATCGATGATGTCAGCCTCGCGCAGAACTCCAACCCCGTGGATCAAGACAAAGCTTGACTCACGGAAGGGTGGGGCGACCTTGTTCTTGACAATCTTGACCTTGACCCGGGTGCCGACGATCTTGTCCCCTTCTTTGATCTTTTCGGCCGCGCGCACGTCCAGGCGGACCGAAGAATAGAATTTCAACGCCCGGCCGCCGGGGGTTGTTTCGGGATTGCCGAACATGATGCCGATCTTTTCCCGCAGCTGGTTGATAAAGATCATGACCGTCTTTGATTTGGAGATGACCGCGGTCAGCTTTCTCAGCGCCTGGGACATCAAGCGGGCTTGCAGGCCGACCACCGCGTCGCCCATTTCGCCTTCGACCTCCGCTTTGGGGACCAGCGCCGCCACGGAATCGACGACGATCATGTCGATCGCGCCGGAGCGGATCAGCGTTTCCGCGATCTCCAGCGCCTGCTCGCCGTAATCCGGCTGTGAGATCAGAAGATTTTCAACGTCAACCCCCAATTTGCGGGCATAATTGGGGTCCATCGAATGTTCGGCGTCGATGAAGGCCGCCGTGCCGCCTCTTTTCTGTGCCTCCGCAATGGCGTGCAACGAGACGGTGGTCTTGCCGCCGCCTTCCGGCCCGAAGATCTCGATGACCCGGCCTCTCGGCAAACCGCCGACTCCCAGAGCCAGATCCAGCGACAGAACGCCGGTCGGGATCGTTTCAACGTTCAATTTTGTTGCCTCGCCCATTTTCATTATCGAGCCCTTGCCGAAGTTCTTTTCGATCTGCGCGATAGCCAACCCCAGCGCCTTCGACTTGCCTTCGCCGATCGCGAGCCTTTCCACCTTTTCCGAAGTTTTTTCCATCTTGTCGTCTCTGCCAATTACTCTCATAACTTTACCTCCTTGATTTTTTCGTAAACCGGACCTTTCGATGTGAGCGTGCTTTTCATGATCGAAACTCTGTCGACTGGCGCTCCTCCGAACTCTGAACTCCCGAAACTCCGAACTCTTTCTATTAACTTATCAACTCCCTTATTATCTTTTATCCTGCCGATCGTCACATGGGAAACGAATTCTCTTTCAGCCAGCAAACGAGCCAGATCCTTTAACCGCTCGCCGCCGTCACTGACCCCGACCCAAACAACGCGGGGCTGTTCCCCTTCAGGAAACGTCCCCAGGTTTTCCAGTTTGATCTGAAACTTTCCCGAACCTCCAATTTTTTCTTCGACCCCGCTGATCAATTCTGCCAGCTGCCGCTCTGCCACCTCCCCGATAAATTTCAAAGTCAGGTGAAGGTTTTCCTCCTCCACCCATTTCACCGCCGCTCCGGTCTCTTTTAACCGGGCGATCATTCCGGCGATGCTTTTTTTTATTTCGTCCGGTAATTCGACCGAAATAAACAAACGCATGATGCCCTCACCCGCTAACGCGAACCAGCCCCCCTCTCCCAGAGGGAGAGGGGAAAACAAAAGTCAACGAATAACATCTTCACCGCCCAGATACAGCCAGAGCAGACCGAGACAGGCCTGGGCGGCTTTTTCCCTTATCTCCGCCCGTGATCCCTGCAGATTGAGCTCTTTCCACTCCACGTCTTTATTGCCCGAAAGAGCGATATAAACCTTGCCGACGGGAGCCGGCGGGATCGGAGCCGGGCCCGCAACGCCGGTGGCCGACAGGCCGATGTCGGTCCGGAACCTTTTCTTGATCTCTTCGGCCATCGAGATCGCGACCTCTTTGCTCACCACGCCGTACTGGCTGATGAGCGCGGCGGGAATGCCCACCTGCGTAACTTTTATCCGCGGCGAATAAGAAACCAGGCCGCCGATAAAATAATCGGAACTGCCGGCTATGTTGGTCAGCCGGCTGCTGACCAGCCCGCCGGTCAGCGATTCCGCGACCGAGATCGTCTGTTTGCTCTTTTTGAGCAGATCGGCGATCTGCTGGTCGGTGGTGCGGCCGATCACCGAAAGGACTTTGGTAAAGAAGTCCTCTAACTTAATTTCAACTGTTTGAAGAACGGGCTCTGCCATAAATAAGCGACTCCCGAAATATACGAAAGGATGACCGCCAGCCAGAGGACCAGTTCAGAGAGCGGCAAGCTCAATATGCACATAAAAACAGCCGCCATCTGGATGATGGTCTTCCACTTGGCGATCGGGCTGGCCGCGAAAACTTTGGCCGTGCGGATGCTGGCAATGACGAATTCGCGCACCAGTATCAACATGACGGCCACGGGGCCGGCTTTGCCGAGCGCGGTCAGGGCGATCAGGACCGTCAGGACAAGTATCTTATCCGCCAGCGGATCGAGTTGCTTGCCCAGCTCGGAGACCTGGTTGTATTTGCGGGCGATGTAGCCGTCGATCGCGTCGGAAAAAGAAAGCAAAAGAAAGATCACCGCCGCCAGGCCGTAAAAACCGGCGAGCAAGAATATGATACAGAGGGGGATGAGGGCGACCCTTAAAAGAGTGATCCGGTTAGCTAACGTCAAGTCACGCGACCGAAAAGATCATAAGTCCCGGCGCCGGTAACGCGCGCCCTGACGATCTTTCCCGGTGGTAGAGATTTATTGGATTTGATCAGAACTTGCCCGTCAATTTCCGGAGCATCAAAGCGGCCGCGGCCTGCGTATCCGCCGCGCGCGGCTCCTTCTATAATAATTTCTATGATTTGACCGATCAAGTTCTTGTTCAACTCCCTGGAAATCCGGGCTTGCGCCCGCATCAACATTTTTGCTCTTTTGACTTTAATTTTTTCGGAAACCTGCCCCCTCATCTTGCCCGCAGGTGTTCCTTCTTCTCTCTGGTAAGTAAAGCAACCCAGCCGGTCAAACTTTACCTGCCGGATAAAATCGAGCAGCTCTTTGAACTCGGCCTCGCCTTCACCGGGAAACCCGGCGATGACCGAAGTCCTAAGGGCTATTTTAGGGATTTGCCTCCTAATTTTTGAGATTAAATTTCGAAGATACTCGCGCGTATAGCGCCGGTTCAT
>JAQUOB010000124.1:2471-4482 GCA_028717325.1 Candidatus Margulisiibacteriota bacterium | reverse complement strand
GACCAGATTGATAAAATTGAACTGCTGGTCCTCTTTTTTGATCAATGACCAGCCGGAGAGGAGAGCGGTCGCGCCGACCAGTCCGACCGAAAGCAAAAGCGCCAGGCTGGTCCGATCGATGAACAATCTAAAGCCCAGCAGGGATTCGAGCCGCCCGATCCCGGCGGGACCGGCATTGAAAAAGAGCGCGACGACCGCCAGGGCCTGCGCGATGAAAAGCAACAGGCAAACCCAGAAAGCGGGGACCAGACTTTTGCCTTTCGGTATAAAGTTGATCAGTATCAACGCCAGGAACGGTATTAAGATCAATAAATACGGCATAATTACAAACTTCTTTTCGACCCCACACTAAAGTGTGGGGAATATTCCACACACTTCAGTGTGTGGTTTTGACTCTGTTTCATTTTCACCTCAACACGCAATAGATCACGACAGCCGCTCCGACCAGCGACCAAACGACGTAATTGGAAATGTTGCCGCTGTGGAACCAGCGGACGATCGCGCTGAAAACCATGGTGATGCCGACAATAACTGTTTCATAAAGCCAATCAATAAACCTGTCGATCCAAAAGAGGATAAGAGAAAGCCCGCCGGCGAGCTTCATGCCGACATCGTAAGGGTCAAAATATTTTTTATCGGCCAGGTCGTAAACGGTCGAGAGCCCCGGCGCGTAATGGATATGATCGGACGCCCCGATCCCCTTGCCCGTTCGTTTCACGCCATAAAGATGGTTCAGCACGGCGATCGTCAAAGCGATCACCGTCCCCAGCACCAGCCACCAGTTGCCGGGCAGTCCGGCGTAGCCGTGCCCCTCAAGCCGCGCGCCGAGGATCGGCTGGATCAGATGGTTGAGCGGCAGAGGATTATAGACGCCGAATAAAATGCAGAAGCCGGCGATGACGATCATCGGCAAAAGCATCGGCCAGGACGCTTCTTTAGCGGACCGGGTCGCTTCGGTCTCCTTATCAAAATAAGCGGCGTGGCCCAGTTTTAAGAACGAGGCCGCCGTTAAAACGGAACCGAGGACCGCCGCCAGATAAAAAATCCAGCCGCGCTCCAACGCCCCGTCATAGATCAGTTCCTTGGAAAAGAAACCATTGAATGGGGGGACACCGGAAATGGAAGCCGCCGCAACGGCAAAGCAGATCATGGTGATCGGCATTTTGGAGAACAGGCCGCCTAGCTTAGACAGGTCGGTCGTGCCGGTCTGTTTTTCGACCGAGCCGCCGGTGAGGAAGAGGCACGATTTATACATCGCGTGATTGATCATGTGGAAGATGCCGCCAACGATGCCAACCGGGACGGCCGTGCCGATCCCCAGTATCATGTAGCCGACCTGGCTGATGGCGTGATACGAGAGCAGTTTTTTGTAATCTTTCTGGACCAGCGCCATCATGACGGCCAGGAGGATGGTCAGGGCGCCCAGGATCATCATCATCATCGAGATCCAGGAGCCGGGCTCAAGCTTGAACAGATCGAGAGAGATACGCGCCAGGAAATAAATGCCCAATAATTTTTCGATCGCCGCCGGCACCAGCGCCATGAACGGCAGCGGCGCGTCGAGCGCCGCGTCGGGTATCCAGGTGTGGAACGGCATCGAACCGGCTTTGGCCACCGCGCCGATCATCATAAAGACAAAAGCCAGGCTGGCTAAACCGCCGAGCGGCAGATTGATCTCCGACATTGTGAACGTGCCGGCCAGCCAACCGGTCAGGATAAGGCCGAACATTAAACAAAGATCGGTTATGCCGACGATCACGAACGCTTTGATCGCCGTTTTAAAGGCCTCTTTCCGGCCGATGATGATCATACCGAACAAGGTTAAGAGCAGGCCTTCCCAGAAGAAAAGGAAAAGGATCAGGTTATCGGCGAGGACCGCGCCGTTGGAAAAGGCGATCGTCAACAACAGATAACTAAAGAATTGTTTGGCGAACGGCCGGTCGGACATGAAAACAGCCGAGTACAGCGCGATGAGGGCGCCGAAAGCCGCGATGGCTAACAAGATGAACGC
>JAQUOB010000124.1:0-2371 GCA_028717325.1 Candidatus Margulisiibacteriota bacterium | reverse complement strand
AAGTATTTGCTGAAGAAGCCGCCGAATGGCGGTATTCCCATTATGGAAAAGGCGCAAAAGAGAAACGATATTGCGGTTACCGGCATGGTGCCGATCAAGCCGCCCATCCTGGTAATATCTTTGGTTTTCGCATTCTGCTCGATTATGCCGGCGGACAGGAACAGGCCGCCCTTAGCCAGCCCGTGCATTAATATGAAAAGCAGTCCGCCGACCGCCCCCACCACACTGCCGGTCGCCAGCCCCAAAAAGATAAAACCGATCTGGCTGACGGTCGAATAAGCGATTATTCTCTTGATGTCCGTTTCGATCATGGCGGCACCGGCCGCGACCAGCGCGCTGGCGCCCGCGATCACCGGCACAGCCGTGTGCCAGAAAACTCCGAGGCTAAAGGTGACCAGGAACAATCTCGCGAAAACATAGACGCCGATCTTGACCAGGACCGCGGCATGGAGCAGCGCGGTCACGGGCGACGGGGCAACGCCGGCATCGGGCAGCCAGGTGTGGAACGGCAGGGTTGCCGATTTGGAAAGGATACCCAATAGAATTAGACCGACGACCAGACCGGGCAGGACCTGCCCTTTCATTAATGTAAGGTCGAACGTGCCGGTCAGCTGGTAGATGTAAATAAAGCCGAGCAGCATGGCCAGGGCGCCGAAGAAAGTCACCAGGAAGGCCTTATCGGCCCGCAGGACGTCGGTTTTACCGCGGTAAAAGCCGATCAGCCGCCAGCTGGCCAGCGCGGTTATCTCCCAGAACAGGTAAAGGAAGACCAGGTTTTGTGAATAGACCAGCCCCATCATCGAACCGAGGAAAAGGACGACCATCGTATAATATTCGTTCTGGTTGTCGTAATGGCTGATATAATCAAAGGAAAAGAGGACGATGATCGCGCCGATCAGCGAGGAAACGACGGCCATAAAGACCGCCAGGCCGTCGGCGGAGAGGACAAAGCTCAAGCCCAGGGGGGCTGCGATCTTAAAGGTCACCGCTTGCCCCGCGATCGCGGCCGGCAGGAGAGCCAGCGAAGCCAGCAGGGAGAGTAAAACCAGGACCAGCGCCAAAATATTTCTGGCCAAAGCCGACAATTTACCCAGCCAGGGCAGCAGGAACGCCCCGACCAGTGGAGCAAAAACCGCCAATAAAACTAATGCCTCTTTTTTAATCATGCCGTAAACAATAAGAACCCCACCCTTTCGAATCAGGTGGGGTCAACTCTTTCTGTTGTTATTTTACACCCGGCAAAATATTTTTTCAAGTGCCGAATTAAATCACTGAATCACCCGCGGCTTGTGGAGAGCGGCTACCGTATCTTCCTGATCGTATGATTTTTATTGTCCGTTATATATAAATATTTTCCGTCGGTCGTGACGCCGCTGGGACCTTTGAAGAGGGCTGCGGTTCCCTTCCCATCGGTAGAACCGGCTGAATAAGGGTTGCCGGCAATAGTAGTTACCATGCCCGTGCCGGCAGCGAATTTTCGGATGATATCGGCACTGTAATCGACGATATAAAGATTAGTCCCGTCAAAGGCTAAACCTCGTGGGTCATCAACCTGCGCGGCCGTGCCGATCCCTTCGGCGGTACCGTATGAGCCGGGGGTTCCGATAATCGTAGTAACCGCTAAAGTAACAAGGTCGATCTTCCTAATCGTACTATTAGTACTGTCCGATACATAGAGGATATTTCCGTCAGTCGTGATACCGCGCGGGCGATTGAAGCGCGCGGCCGCTCCCGTCCCGTCGGCGGAGCCGCTGATCCCGGCCGTGCCGGCTATAGTCGTTACAACCTCAGTGGCGATAACTATTTTCCTGATCGTATGATTTACCATATCGGTCACGTAAAGATTGGTCCCGTCAGTAGTGATCCCAGTCGGTGAATTGAAGCGCGCGGCCGCTCCCGTCCCATCGGCGGAGCCGCTGGCGCCGGCCGAGCCCACCAGGGTGGTAACAACCCCGGTAGTGATTACGATCTTTCTAATAGTATTTTTATAATCGGTAACAAAGAGATTGGTCCCGTCGGTGGTGATGTTTTGAGGGTAAAAGAAACTGGCGGCTGTGCCGGTCCCGTCGGCGGAACCGAACGAACCGGTGCCCGCCAGGGTGGTAACCGCTCCGGTCGCGATGACGATCTTTCTGATGAGGTTATCGTTCATATCTGTGATATAGAGATTAGTTCCATCAGTGGTAATATCATTGGGTTGGTTGAAGCGAGCGTCGATTCCTGTCGCGTCAATAGAGCCAGCCGATCCGGCCGTGCCGGCAAAGGTCGTTACCGTCCCTTCCAAACTTAGAACGCTGCCTTGAATGCTGCCCCCCATCAGAGTAGTGGTCGTGGAAGACGTTGTGGTAGTAGTGGTGGTAGTCGTTGCCGG
>JAQUOB010000123.1 GCA_028717325.1 Candidatus Margulisiibacteriota bacterium | reverse complement strand
AGACCGGGCCGCCTTGAGGATTTCCGCTTCGGTCGGCTCAACCCCGTTGCCGGCTGCCCTGGCATAAGCCTTGACGGCAGCCACCGCGGCTTGCAACTCGTCAAGCGTAATAACACCGTCAACGTCACCGGCCGCCCGGTTGGTGTTGGAGCCGCGGTCAATGAAATTATGCCAGGTGGCGGTAATGCCAAGTTTTTGCGCTTCCTGGCGATCGATCTTTTCGTCTTTCCAGGCCTCCCGGAAGGCCTCAAAATTGGTGATGTTCAGTTGCCGGGCGGCTTCCCAGGCAGAAGTTTCTTTCGGCTTTATATCGGCCGGCGTTTTTTTTGCATTGATCGGTTCAACCACAACGGTAACAGGGATCTTCGCATCCGGGGCCAGAAAATCTATCGTGCCAAAGCCAAGGGATAAACTGCGGCGCTGTTTAACGGCGACCGGTTCTCCATTGATGTTCTGATCAATATAACCGGAACCCTGGGGAACAAGGATCCCCGGCGTTAAAATGTGCCACTGATTATCGTCTTTTTTCTCAACGACCAGATAAATCGTTCGGCCGCCCTTGGAGAAAGAAAGGATCCTTTCATTCGGGTTAAGTGATGCTTTTAATATCTCCCGATCGGGATTGTTTTTATTGCGCAGACCATCAAGAATAGCTTGATCGGCAGAATTAAAAACACCTTTACCTTCCAGCCGGTCAATTAACGCCCTAAGATTATCTTCGGCCGCGACTCGGGCATTTTGTTTTTGTGTTACGGACGACAGGGCCTTTTCTTCAGCATCAACTTTTTTCTGCACTGCCTGAAGATTATTGCGAACCCCGTCGATCTTTTCCTGGGTTTCTTTGGGCAGATCCCCCCCGTAAGCATCTCTATATTTCGCTTCCAGCGAGCTCAATCTGACGTTTAATCCCTGGGAAGCGCCGGCCGTTGCCACCGGTTCGGCTTTATCAGCCGGCCGTCCGTTAACGGTCTTTTTCCTGGCCTCAAGGGCAGCTTGCCGCTGTTCAAAAGTTCCTTCACTGTTAAAAGGTTTATCGGCCTCTTTGGCGTCAGCCGTCAGTTTATCAAGATCGGCGTTCAGGATAGGCAATTCGGGATTAAGGTTATCAATAACAGCGATTTCTTTGGCTTTCTTATCAATCAGGTTCGGCTTATCGCCGGCGTCGGCTTTGACCTTATCGATCAGGGCGGTCAAGTCGATCGATCTGCCGTTCAGGCCGGCACCTTGAGATAATTCGGCCAGTTTGGCGATGACCGCCTGAATAATTTGCGCCGCCTGGGGGTTATTGATCTCTTTCGCAAGTTGGGCTAAAAGTTGATCGATCCTCAAACTTGACGGGGCTTCGACAAATTGGCCCTGGGCATTCTTCTCGAGGATCTTGATATAGCCATTTTCGGCCTTGATCCAGTAATCTTTGCCGTTGATTCTGACTTTAATTACGGTGCCGGGAGAAGCTTCGTAAACAGCGTCTAATTTGACAATGCTGGCGCGATTAGAGGTTTTCCAGGTATTTTCTACCGGGTAGCTAAATTTGACATTGCCTTCTGCAGCGACATAATTCGTCATTTATACCCTCCATAAAACTAAAGCCCGCCTGTGTTAAAAGCGAGCTTCATAAACTCTTTTCTCGTCGAAACCACCGGTACAGGCAACCGAGGGTTCCATCCTCTTCACTTATATTATCGGACCAACTTGCAAAAAACTTGCATGCTACAACCCGAATTTCGAATCCTGGCTCGAATGCCCGAATATTTGGGAATTCGAGCCTTCATTCGGGAATTCGGGAAGTACTTGCATTCACACTATAATTATCGGGATGGGAGGGGAAAAACTTGCACCTGACAAGGGGTTGTCAAAAAGGCGAAATTATGATGCTTTTTTGAACGCCCTGATCCTGCTGACCCGGCCAGCCAAGACCGGCCGGTTAAGAGTTTCGATCGCCAGATCGGGGTTATTTTCAAGGTCATTGATCAGTTCATCAAAGCCTTTCATTTCCTTCAATTGCTTGATCAATGCGTCAACGTTGGTTATTTCGCCGCTGACCAGCCGCATCAGGGTGCCGTATAGCAAGACCTGGGTCGAGAGGGCGGCCAGTTTCTCGGCCGATCTGGCCGCGGCCCGGGAAACCGCCTGGACATTAGCCAGCTGGCTTTCCAGCGCCTGGATGTAGTAATTCAGGTGGTTGGAAACCGGCTTATAGGCCGGCGTAAAGGTTCCGGGGGTGACGGGCTGAGCTGGGATCAGGTTATTGACGGATAAAGCCGCCTGGATCTCGGCTATCAAGCTTTTCGGCAAGATGTATTCGGCTTCTTTAGTAAATGTTGACAGCGCCTTGATCGACTTAGCGATCTCGGTTATCTGCTTGACCGATCGGGTATTACCTTGAACTGCAGGCCGCCTGGAAGACATATGGCTGGCAAACTGGCTAGCGGCGGGGGAAACAGCCGAGGCCACCCGGTTATTCCGGCGGGACAGTTTTGACGTTTTTCGGGCCTCACGAACGAGTTCGAATATTTGCTGGACCCTGGCTGTCAGCTCGACGAACTTTTTGGCTGTCGCGACCGTTAATGCATCGGCAACCTTAACATTGTTTTCCGCGGCGATCAGCCGGCTGATGACCTGCAAACGGGCAGCTTTGTCGGCGCCGGTGAGCGCCTGCTTGATAACTTTGCCGTCGATCAAATCGGAACCCTTTTGGCTGAGCAGGGATTTGGCTACCTCAACAACAACTTTGTCGTTGATCTCCGGGATAGTCAGTGACAGCTCTTTGGCGGCCTTTGGGTCGATAACCGATTTGACGGCCAGCTGTCGGCCGGCCGGGGTGGCAACAAAATTGAGAATTACGGCTTCCAGAAGAGCTCTGGCCGGAGCGTTCTCCGTTTTAACTGCGGTCGAGTAGGCGGCAGTCAAGACCTTGATCGCTTCGGCGGCCGGTCGGATCGCCGGCTTTTTGGCTTCGGCGGCTGCCTTTGGGTTGTCATTGACAGGTTTGGCAGCTATGGCCGGAGCTATGGGTTTGGGAGCTTCGCCCAGTGCCTCTCTTAAAACAGCGGCCACAGTGTCGGCTAACACCGGGGTTCTTTCGGGTTCTCCGGCCGCGATCTTAACCGCGGCTTCAATTATCTCTTTAATTTTTTCGGCGGGTTGGCTGCGGACCTCTTCAATAATTATCGTCTTGTCAGCCCGATCTTTTATCTCGATCCTCAAGCTTTCGACCTGAACTCCTTTTTCGGTCGGCCGTTCATTGACGATAACGCGGACAGCTGCCGGCCGGCGGTCGGCATCGAGCTCTTTGGGAAGTTCGGCAATGTCTAAACTTGATCCCTTCACGACGTAAATTTTAGCTAACGGTTTTTCTTGTTCGACTCTGGCGACGGCACGTTCAACAGTTTCGCTGGTTAATCTGCCGGTCTCTCTCGTCTCGCGGACAATCTCACGAACGATCTTTTCGCCCAGATCGGAAGCCATGACCCGTCCGAATATTTCCGCCAGTTCGGAATTTCCTTCGATCCGCATTAATTCCCGAGGGATCTCCGGGAGGATCTTGTCGCGGACAACTTCCTGTTCGATAACTTCCCTTGGCACCGCGATCTCGATGCGGAAAGATTCGGACTCATGGTCTTCAACTAAGGGACGATTTATTTCAATTTGTAATCGAATCAAATCGCGGTCAAAAGTTATGCTTTTTATTTCAGCGCCATCGACTTTTGGAGAGGCCTTAGTTATGGCTTCGAATTGATCGGCGGCTTTTTCTACCTGTGCGATCAATCTCGCCATTTCCGGAGCGGCGTTCTTACGGGCGGCTTTCAGGATCTCTCTAAACTCATGAATTTGCTGCAAGATCTGCGTTTTGGGCAGGCGGGTCAGGCCCTCAACCCCGGCTTCTCTCAATAAGATTTCGAGGCGGATTATCCTCGATAACAGATGCTGTTCTCTCAATGAGAGGTGCTGCTGTCGGCCCAGGGTTTCCAGGTTCCGGCGCAGGGTTGACAGGGAAGAATGGAGTGAAATTTTCAGCCGGGCGGCAATGGCCGCGGACAAACGATTTACTTCGATTTTTTTCAGTTGGTTTGGCATAATTCTTTCCTGATATTTATCGTCAGATTATGCCAAGAATTTCACTTTTTTAACAATTTTTAGGGGATAGGGGGAAGTTAAACGACTTCTTCGAGCTTCAGCTTGCCTTCGTAAAGAGCTTTGCCGACAATACAGCCCTCGACGCCGATCTCTTTCAATTTTTCTATATCTTCCTTGCTCGAAACACCGCCGGAGGCAATGACAGCCACGCCGGCTGCTTCCGCAAAGCTCCGGATGCCGTCAAAATTCGGGCCGGTCAGCATGCCGTCACGGTTGATCTCGGTGTAAATGAACCTTTTGACACCCAGGCTGATCGCCTCTCTGGTCAGGGTGGGGATGTCCTTTTTGCTGACGTACATCCAGCCCTCGGCGGCGGCAAAGTTGCCTTTGGCGTCGATGGCGACGGCAATGCTGTCGTCGAATTTTTCAC
>JAQUOB010000122.1:2122-4526 GCA_028717325.1 Candidatus Margulisiibacteriota bacterium | reverse complement strand
GCGCTGGCGGAAACGGCCTTGGCCACCCGCCCCTCGTCAAGGACTACGCGTCCGCCCGTCCGCAGATCGGTCGCCACCACCGCGAAAGGGACCTTGAGGTCCGAGAACTTAACGTCGCCGACATATTTGGTAACAAACTCCTCGATCGCTTCGGCAGAATTAAAACCCGGGCGGAAAAGGGTTAATTTGAAAAACTCGTTCCAGTGGATGCGCAGGACGATGTTCTCGATGAGGGAGATATCCAGGCCGGCCGCAAAAGCCGCGCCGATCAAACTGCCGGAAGAGGTCCCGACGACATAATCGACCGGCACCTTATAGCTTTGCAGAACTTTGAGCACCCCGATATGCGCGATGCCCCGGGCGACTCCGCCGCCCAGCACCAGGCCGACTTTCTTCTTCGGCAAGAACCACAACAAATCCATTAATGGAAATATATCAGACCCCGAAGACGCTTGCAACCGGCAGAGCGGTCTGTTAAGATTACATCCGGTATGAAAACATACCCCCAAGAGAGGATACGCAATGTCGCTCTCATCGGATCCGGCGGAAGCGGGAAGACTTCCCTGGCGGAAGCCCTGCTGTATAAATCCGGAGCCATCCCCCGACTGGGCAAGATCGATGACGGCACGACCACCAGCGACTTTGACCCCGAAGAAATCAAAAGAAAAATAAGCGTCCACGCCTCACTTTTGCCGCTGGAGTGGGAAGACCACAAGATCAATCTCATCGACACTCCCGGCTATATCGATTTTGTCGGCGAAGGTATCGCCGCCCTGCACGTGGTCGAAGGCGTGATCGTCGTCATCGACGCCGTGGCGGGCGTTGGCGCGGGTCTCGATTTTCTCTGGCAGGAAGCGACCCGGCTCAACCTGCCGAAGGTCGTCGTCATCAACAAACTCGATAAGAACCAGGCCGATTTTACCGGGAAGGTCGAAGAGCTCAGGAAAAAATTCGGCAAACAATTAGTCCCCGTCCAGATGCCGGTCGGGCAGGAAGCTAATTTCAAGGGTATTTACAATCTATTGAAGCCGGACGGCGTGCCGGCAGAGATAAAAGCCGACTATCAGCAATTCCGCGAGCTGCTGATCGAAGGGACCGCCGAGGTCGACGACACCATTCTCAACGATTTTCTCGAGAACAAGGAGATATCCGAGGCGGAGATCATCGCGGCGATCCATACCGGGATCGACTCTAACAAGATCACGCCGATACTGTGCGCTTCGGCGGCCAAAGAGATCGGCATCGTCGAACTCTTGAACGAGATCGATGATTTCCTGCCGGCGGCCCGGGCCCCGCAAACTGGGGGCAGCGGCTTGAGCGCTTACGTCTGGAAGACCATGATCGAACCCCACGTCGGCGAACTAAGTTTTATTCGGGTCTACTCCGGGGAGATCAAACCATCATCAGCCGTTTATAACACCACCAAGAACAAGGAAGAGCGGATCGGCCAGACCGGGACCATCAGAGGCAAGACCCGCCTCGAATTGCCGGCCGTTGCCGCCGGGGATATCGGCGTCCTGTCAAAGCTAAAGGCCACGGCCACCGGCGATATTTTAAGCGATAAGAACAAGCCGGCCGAACTCCCCAAAACCGTATTTCCCGAGCCGGTCGCCTCCCTCTCCGTCAAACCGAAAAGCAAAGCCGACCAGGAAAAGATGGCGCTGGGCCTCGGCACTTTTACCCACGAGGACATGACCTTTAAGATGCACTACGATCCGGAGACCAAAGAGACGGTTATCTACGGCATGGGCGATGTCCAGCTGGAAATGATCCTGGCCAAGCTCAAAGAACGCTTCGGCGTTGAAGTTGAAACTGGCGCCCCCCGCATACCTTATAAGGAAACGATCAAGGGCCGGGCCAAAGGTCAGGGCAAATACAAAAAGCAGACCGGCGGGCACGGGCAATACGGCGACACCTGGCTGGAGATCGAACCCCTCCCCCGCGGCCAGGGTTTTGAATTCGTCGACAAGATCGTCGGCGGGGCCATCCCTAAAAATTATATCCCCTCGGTCGAAAAAGGTTTGCGTGAAGCCATGCAGTCGGGGGTGATCGCCGGTTACCCGGTGGTTGACGTCAGGGTCACGCTTTATGACGGTTCTTTCCACGAAGTCGATTCATCGGACATGGCCTTTAAAATCGCCGCCTCGATGGGCTTTAAGAAGATCTTTCAGGAAGCCCACCCCACGATCCTTGAGCCGATCGTTGAGATCACAGTCTACGCGCCGCCGGAATTTATCGGCGACGTAACGGGCGATCTGAACAAACGGCGCGGCCGGATCTTACAGATCGAGAGCGACAAAGTGATGGCCAAGGCCCCGCTCGGAGAACTGACCAAGTACGCTACCGATCTGCGCTCTTTCACCCACGGCCGCGGAACTTATTCCTATAAATTCGACCATTACGA
>JAQUOB010000122.1:0-2022 GCA_028717325.1 Candidatus Margulisiibacteriota bacterium | reverse complement strand
TCGGTCTTCGTGAGATCCACCAGGGTCTTGTCGGGGACAGGACTATCAACATTGATGACCATGACCGCTTTTTCGCCGATCTTGATCCGGCCGACGTCCATCGCCGCGATATTGATATTGTGCTGGCCGAGGAACGTGCCGACCTTGCCGATCATGCCGGGTTTATCAATATTCGACAGGATGAGCATGTAGCCCTCCGGCACCGCGTCGACCCTGAAACCGTCGATCGAGATCAGGCGGTCGCCCACTCCGGCAAAGATCGTGCCGCCGATCTGACGGGTCTCTTTTTCGGTCTTGACCGTCAGGTAGATCGAACTGGCAAAATCGCGTCCGTCCTTGCTCTTGCTTTCCATCACTTCGATGCCCCGCTCTTTAGCGACTAGCGGCGCGTTGACAAAATTGACTTTAACGTCCAGCATCGGCGTCAGCAGGCCTTTAAGCACTATCGTGGTCAACGGCGAAACATTCTTTTCGGCGATCTCGCCGGCATATTCAACATCCACCCGGGAAACCGCTCCTTTGACGATCTGCGCCGCCAGACTGCCGAGCTTTTCGGCAATGCTAAGATACGGCCGAACGGGCGCGATCAACTCCGGCTTCATCGAAGGGATATTGACCGCCGAACGGGCAGCCCCGCCCTTCAACACCTCGATGATCTGTTCCGAAACGTCGACCGCCACATTGACCTGGGCTTCGACGGTCGAAGCGCCCAGGTGTGGCGTCACAACTATATTATCCAGTTCAAAGAGCAGACTGCTCTCGGTCGGTTCTTTTTCAAACACATCGAGCGCTGCTCCGGCGACCTGTTTGCTTTTCAGCGCGTCGTAGAGGTCCTTTTCGTTAATGATCCCGCCACGGGCAACGTTGACCAGGCGGACGCCTTTCTTCATTTTAGCGATCGTTGCGGCATTGATCATGCCGGTCGTCTCTTTTGTTTTCGGCACGTGGAAAGTGATAAAGTCGGCTTCTTTGATGATCTCGTCAACCGTTTTTAGCTCGACACCCAGGCTCTTGGCATATTCGGCGGTGACAAATGGATCAGAGCCGATCACTCTCATCCCCATGCCCAGCGCGTAGGAAGCAACGCGGCGGCCGATCTTGCCCAGACCGACGACACCCAGAGTTTTATTGAGGACTTCGACGCCCTTGAAAGATTTCTTGTCCCAAACCCCGGATTTAAGCTTTGAATGAGCTTGAGGTATCATCCTGGCCATGGAGAGCAGCATCGCCCAGGTGTGCTCGGCAGCGGCCACGGTGTTGCCTTCGGGAGAGTTGACCACGATGACGCCGTTCTTGGTTGCCGTCGGCAGATCAACGTTATCAACCCCGACTCCGGCCCGGGCGATGATCTTTAAATTCTGGCCGGCTTCTATTATCTTTGGAGTGACTTTAGTTTCGGAGCGGACGATCAAAGCGTCGTAGTTGGGAATGATCTTAACCAGTTCATCTTCTGATAAACCGGCTTTCGAATCAACCTCGATCCCCGCCTCTCTGATCAGTTTCAGGCCTTCCTCGGCCGTTTTATCCATCGCCAGTACTTTCATAAGTAACTCCCTTTCTCTCGGAAACCTGAGACTGAACGTCTCGGTTTCCTTAAATCCACTAAAATTATACCATAAATTTGGAAACCGCGAAGTTCATTCGCCGGTTTCCAAATTAATAAGAGACTTTGACCAGGCACAATCCCTGTGCCGGTGCCGTTTTGCCGGCCAGACGCCTGTCTTTTGCGGCCAGAATTGTTTTAATTTCTTCCTCGTCCCTCTGCCCTCTGCCCACTTCAATCAGCGTACCCACGATATTCCTGACCATTTTGTAGAGAAAGCCGCTGCCAGTCACTCTGAGGCGGATCACCTCAACCTTATCGCCGGCCCAAATGACTAATGACGAATAACTAATGACTAATTGATGTATAATCCGGACAAAATTAGTATCGTCGCCGCCGGCGGCGCAGAAAGAGGAAAAATCGTGCTTGCCAACCAAATACTTTGCCGCCTTTTTCATGGCTGGCAGATCAAGTTTCGG
>JAQUOB010000121.1 GCA_028717325.1 Candidatus Margulisiibacteriota bacterium | reverse complement strand
TTATCTCCGATCTCGAAACCTTCCGCTTCGGCGATCTTCTGCAACTGTCCCTTGATCTCGTTCAGCTTGAGGCGGGCAAAGTCGAGCCGCTGACAGCGCGAGGCGATCGTCAAAGGGACTTTCTGGCTCTCGGTCGTGGCCAGGACAAAGATCGTGTGCGACGGCGGCTCCTCCAGCGTTTTTAGCAAGGCGTTAAAAGCCTCGGAGGTCAGCATGTGAACTTCATCAATAATATAAACCTTATAGCGTCCCTCCAGCGGAGCATAACGCACGCGCTCGCGCAGTTCGCGGATCTCGTCGATGCCGCGGTTGCTGGCGGCGTCGATCTCGATCACGTCGGCGGCGTGCCCGGTGCGGATCTTTTCGCAATTGTCGCACTTGCCGCAGGGGGTGGCCGTCGGCCCATCTTTACAGTTGAGTGCTTTAGCCAAAATCCTAGCGGTCGAAGTCTTCCCCGTCCCCCGCGGCCCGGAGAAAAGATAAGCGTGGGCCAGGCGGTTGTTCTTGATCGCGTTCTTGAGCGTC
The DNA here is from genome assembly GCA_028717325.1 of Candidatus Margulisiibacteriota bacterium. Taxonomy (GTDB): domain Bacteria; phylum Margulisbacteria; class WOR-1; order O2-12-FULL-45-9; family XYB2-FULL-48-7; genus JAQUOB01. The sequence continues at coordinate 4,021 of JAQUOB010000121.1, read as the reverse complement.
TGGACGATCACCGTCTGGCCGATGATCTCGTCAAAATTCTGCGAACGGTATTTTCTGTATAAAGAAACATAGCTCATTTGTAAACCCTCGGCACCCTTTTTCCGATACTGCAAACGACTTCGTAGGAGATAGTGTCTTCGAGCGAAGCGATCTCGTCGGCCGAGATGCCCTGCCCGTTCTGCTCGCCGATCAGGGCGACCTCATCGCCGACTTCAACCCTTGAATTACCGACGTTGACGAGCGTCAGGTCCATCGTCACCCGCCCGACGACGGAAAAACGTTTTCCCCTGATGACGACCTGCCCGCGGTTAGACAACCGCCGGCTGTAGCCGTCGGCGTAGCCGACCGGGATCGTGGCAATGGCCGTTTCTGCCGGTGTTACAAAGGTACTGCCATAGGAAAGCGGCGTGCCGGCCGGTACCTTTTTTAAATAGGTCACTCTGGTCTTGAAGGCCAGCGCGGGGTTAAGGTTGATCAGCCGCCGCGAATTGCCTTGCGGATACAAACCATACATCATCAGCCCCACTCTCACCATGTCAAGATGGGTTTCGGGATGAAAGAGCGCGGCCGCCGAATTGGCCGAGTGTTTCAAGGGGACCTGCGGCAGACGGACAATGATCTGCCGGAATTTCTCGAACTGCTCTTTAGTAAAAGTATCCTCCGGGTCTTCCGCCTTGGCAAAGTGAGTAAAAACGCCCTCAAGCGACAGGCCCGGCAGAGAAGAAACTTTAGTGATAAAAGCGATCGCTTCGGACGGCGCTATGCCGACCCGGCCCATGCCGGTATCGATCTTTACGTGGATCCTGGCCGGCTTGCCCCTCTTCTGCGCTTCGTCGGAGAGAGCCTGGGCTTCGGAAAACGAATAGATCGTCTGGGTCAGCCCGTGCTGGATTATTTCGTCCGCGACCGAGGTCGGCGACTCGGTCAGGATCAGGATTGGCGTTAAGATACCCGCTTCGCGCAGCTCCAGCGCTTCTTTGAGGTTCGCGACCCCCAGGTAATCGGCGCCGGCCTCGACTGCGGCCCGCGCTACCGCCGCCGCGCCGTGCCCGTAAGCGTTGGCTTTGACCACCGCCATGAACTTCACACCGGCCGTGACAAATTTCTTGATCTCGGCGATATTATGTTTGATCGCCTCTAAACTAATTTCCGCGTAAGTGTTCATTTCTCAATTTCTCGACCAGCTCGTCCGCGATAGTAAAATCGCCCAATTTCAGATCGCGCCCGGCGTCGCAGCCGTGATAGTCCGAGCCGCCCGTCACCAGCAGGTCATATTTGCGGGCCAGCTCCAGATAATGCTGGATCTGGTCGGCATAATAACCAAAATAGTAAACTTCCAGGCCGCGCAAGCCGGCCGCGATCAGTTCGGGAATCAGGTCATCGCAATTGGAAACCGCCGGATGGGCAAAGACCGGAATGCCCCCCGCTTTTTTCACGAGCTGAACAGCTTCCGTAGGCAGCAGACGGTAATGCGGAACATAGGCCGGCGCCCTGAAATCAAGATACCGGCTAAAAGCTTCCCTAAAATTCGCGACCGCACCCTGCTGGATCAGGACTCTCGCCACATGAGGGCGCCCCGGCGACCTTCTCCCCGAAATGGCAAAGACGTCTTCAGTATCTATAGTGACGCCAAGCCCCTGCAGCTTCTCGACTATTTTATAGATGCGGTCGATCCGCCCCTGCTGGATATTAGCCAGGATCGCCAACAGTTCGGGGTCCTGGCGGTCAAGAAAATAGCCCAGGATGTGGATCTCGGCCCGGGGATTTTCTGTTGTGAATTCTATCCCGGGAATGACCTCAAGCCCCAGCCGGCTGCCGGCCTCCCAGGCCGGATCGATGCCGCCGACGGTATCGTGATCGGTCAAGGCAATGGTCGTCAGGCCCGCCGCCGCCGCCAGTTTGACGACTTCTTCCGGTGAGTCTGTCCCGTCTGAAAAATTGCTGTGGATGTGCAGGTCGGCCGGCATTTATAAATTATAGCAAATTACAAGGGACCAGTAAATGGAAGACTGTTACGACTTGCCGGTGAACGAAGTCATCACGAGATAATCAAAAACCTGCGGGGAAACTTCCAGGCCCAACAGCGTTTGAGTGAAAGCCTGGGCCGCGACATTGCTCAAGCCCCGGATCATTTTTTCTCTGGTATAGGGCCCGATCTGCCAGGCCTTGAACTTAAAACGCCGGTAGACCTCGCCGATGCGCTCGGCTTCGAGATGATGGAAAAGCTGCTGGGCCACGACCAGCTTCAAAAGCCGCTCCGAAAGCTCGGCCGACTTCACTTCCCGGAGCAGTTTTTCGTGGAATTTCCGCGAGATCACGATCTCTTTTTTTTCGCGCCGGTATTCGCTGGAATCGCCGGAATTTTTGTCTTCGCCGAACACCCGCAGTCCCATTTTCACGGCGATCTTGCGCGGGTCGTCGGTCCCGTACTCCTGCGCCACCCAGCTGGCCGCCTCATCGCCGATCGCCTGGACTTCTTTGATCAGCTTGACCTTTTCGTCTTCCGAGAGCTTTTGGAAAACTTTGTCGCGCGCCAGCTCGAGATAGGCCAGCGTGATGCGGTTGCGCTCGGAAATAGCGGTGGCGGTTTTTTTGGTTTTGCTCTTATTCATAAACTCTTTTCACCCGGTCGGTGATCCGGTTCCCGTCAACGTCTATTCTAACATAATTATAGAAGCCGCCAAACTCGGGCGGCAGGTAAAGCGGCCCGCCCGCCCCGGCTGAAACGATGTAAGTTACCCCGTCCCTTTCGCTTTTCGCGTAACCGTGCACATGCCCGGCCAGGACATAATCGACTTTGTATTTTGTGAACAAACCGATCAGCTCTTCAGTCACGGCGCGGCCGGACATTACATGGTCTTTATATATCTCCGAAGGATCAAAGACCGGCTTATGCATAATAACGAACTTATGGCGCGCCCCTTCTTTGCCTAATTGTCCTTTGAGCCAGGCAAATTGCGCTCCGTCAAAGCTTTTATTCAACGAGTTATCGAGCACGATAAAACGGTCGCCCTGATATTCAAAAGAATAATAAAGCGGGCCGAAATATTTAAGAAAATTCTTCCAGCCGCCCTTGACCGCGTCGTGGTTGCCGATCGCCTGGTAAAGCGGCAGGTCCAGGGTCGCCATCATTTTCTTGTACTTGAGATAATTGGCCTCTTCGCCGTAAGGCACGACATCGCCCACGCTGACCACAAAATCCAGTCCCTTTTCCTGCTTGAGCTTGCCGATCAGGTCCTTGAGGATGGCATAGTTGCCCTGGCAATCACCGAAGACGGCAAAGGAGTAGGCGAAAGACGGGCCAACGAGCAGGAATAATGACAACAGGAAACCTGCGACTAAACGTCGCGGTTGCCTGCCGAATTTAAGCAAGCCCCAGCTCCTGTAAGACCTTTTTGATCTGCTGTTTTTCGCTCTCGCTCGGCTCCACCAGCGGCAGTCGCGGTTTCCCGGCCGGCTGGCCGATCAGCTCAAGGGCGTATTTGACCGGCGAAGGATTGGAGGTGATGAATAAAACTTTGAACAACGGCATAAGTTTCAGGTGAAGTTCTTTCGCTTTTTTCACGTCACCCGAATGATAAGCGCCGACCATTTGAGAAATTTCTTTGCCGGCAATATGCGACGCCACGGAAATGATGCCGACTGCGCCCACCGACAGCATCGGCAGGGTCAGCGAATCGTCGCCGCTCCAAATAGTAAATTCTTTCGGACACAATTGCCTGGTCGCCGAAGTCTGGTCTAAATTACCGGCCGCGTCTTTCAGGCCAATGATGTTCCTGATCGCAGACAGTTTGGCAGTTGTCTCCGGCGTCATATTGATCCCCGTTCGGCCCGGGATGTTGTAGATGATGATCGGCAGCGAACTGTTATCCGCCACTTTTTTAAAGTGCTGATATAGCCCTTCCTGCGACGGTTTATTGTAGTATGGGACAACGACCATCAGGCCGTCGACCCCGATCTTCTCGGCTTCCTTCGAAGATCTGATCGTGGTTTCGGTCGAGTTGGAGCCGGTGCCGGCGAT
>JAQUOB010000120.1 GCA_028717325.1 Candidatus Margulisiibacteriota bacterium | reverse complement strand
TGCCAGGGCCGCAGGCGGGCGCTGATATAGGGCTTGCCGCCGGGATTGACGGTTTTGCCCTCAAACGAGGCGTTCGACTTTTTTTCGTGGGCCAGGAGATGTTCTTCAAGCAATTGTTTGTCGGCGATCATGTCGGCATCAGTTAATAGAACGATCTCGCCCTTGGCCAGTTTAATGCCCAGGTTCCGGGCGGCGGACTTGCCCCTGTTGGCCACTTTTTCGTAATTGAAGCGGCAGGTCGGTTTGAGCTGTTCGATCATCGCCTGTGTGTCATCGATCGAGGAGCTGTCGATCAACTGGATCTCGTAGAGCTCGGGGGAGAGCGTCTGGTGGAAGAGGGACTCCAGAGTCTTTTTCAAGACATGGCTCTGATTAAAAGTCCCTATGACTATACTTAGCTTCATCTTTCTGTCACCGCCCGGATAGAATCATAGGTTACGCGGAGTAGTTTTTCAAGCTCGGCACGCTTGATGTTAAGCGGCGGCATGAGGACGATCACGTCGCCGAGCGGCCGCAAGATCGCGCCTCGTTTTCTGGCTTCGAGGATGACCCGATGGCCGATCCGTTCGGCCGCGCTATAGCCGCCCAGCTCAATGCCGACCATCAGCCCGAGCTGGCGGACCTCAACCACCCGTTCCAATTTATAAAGATCGAGCAGGGCGGTTTCCAGAAATTTGATCGAGCGGCCGACTTTATTTAACAGCTTATCCTGCTTGAAAAGTTGAAGGGAAGCGAGCGCCGCCGCACAGCCGAGCGGATTACCGGTAAAGGTATGGCCGTGGAAGAACGCCTTGTTCTCTTCCGGTCTGCCCAGGAAAGCTTTATAGATCTTTTCGGTCGTCAGGGTGGCTGCCACCGGCAGATAGCCGCCGGTCAGTCCCTTGGCGACGCACATCAGGTCCGGCGACACTCCCTCATGTTCGCAAGCGAACATTTTGCCGGTCCGGCCGAAACCGGTCGCCACTTCGTCAACGATCAGCAGGACATTATATTTGGTGCAAAGCCGGCGGACGGCTTTTAAATATCCTTTTGGCTGAAGCAGCATGCCGGCGGCCGCCTGGACGAGCGGCTCAACGATCATGGCCGCTATTTCGTGATGTCTTTTTTTTAGGACCGCTTCGAGAGCTTTGGGGTCGCCGGCCGGGACCTTGATCGACTTGAACAGCAGCGGCCGGTAGAGCTTGTGGAACAGGTCGATCCCGCCGACCGAAACGGAACCAATGGTATCGCCATGGTAGGCATTTTTTAGCGTAATGAATTTTGTTTTTTTTCTTTGACCGGTTTGCTGTTGAGATTGGAACGCAATTTTCAAGGCGATCTCAACCGCTGTCGAGCCGTCATCGGAATAAAAGACCTTGCTTAATCCTTTGGGAACAATTTTAACGAGTTCTTTGGCCAGTTCGATCGAGGGGACATTGCCTAAACCGAGGAGGGTGGAGTGGGCGACTTTATCAAGCTGGGCCTTGATGGCCTTATTTATAATTTTATTCCGATGGCCGTGGACCGTGACCCAGAGCGAAGAGACGCCGTCGATATATTTGTTGCCGTCCGTGTCATAAAGATAACTGCCGTCACCCCGTTCGATAACGAGTTGATCGTTTCTTAACCAATCCTGCATCTGAGTGAATGGATGCCAGAGATGCCGCTTATCCTTATCGATCATGGCTTTCGTCCGCTTTTTCACAATTCAAGTATAAATAGATATGAGACGCAGGTCAAGAAAGGTAAATCGGCTGAAATTATCGGCGTCCGGAGCGGATAGAAAGCTGTCAGAAACAATATGGGGCTTGGAAACCTGCGAATGAACTTCGCGGTTTCCAAGCCAGGAAAGAAGAACAAGGAAACCGAGACGTTTAGTCTCAGGTTTCCGAACCTATTTTCATGTTATCGATAAGGGAGCCACCCATGGTGATCAATATCTCGACTTACTTAATATTTAGAAATCAGCCGGTTGCGGGCGTAACAAACAATGAGCCCGATGATAAGGCCGTTGCCAGCCGCAATCGTGCTGAAGAAGGTGTCTATTTCCGGCCGGAAAATTATCAGATTTTAAGCGATCTTATCCGGGACATGAAAGAAGAGGAGAAAAGGAATTATCTGGCGCAGGCGCCCAAAAAAGTATGTATCGATGAAAATAACCCGGGTGTAACCGCCCTACCTGAAGGAGAACGGAAAAAGCTTACTCCTTGCGGCGGAGCTTCAGCTTCGGCCCCCATAGTGAGAAAAATTTTAGGACTAAAACCCGGATTTGTTAAAAAAAGCGATCAGCCGCTCGAAGTAACTATGGCCTTGTATGGTGATTATTTGCCAGACAATGGCCGTTTCGAAATAACGGATCAAAACGGCAATCCAACCAGCAAGATTAAGATCGTGAGTTACGAACGAGAGAAAAACTGGCCCTGGAACGAGGCCAAGGTCAAGATCAAAGTCGAAGCTAAAGCGGCCGCCGGAGAATACAATATTCAGATCTTTGATGACAGTGACAGGGCCTTATTGAGAGACAGGGCCGAAAAAGTTTTTACCGTGATCGAAAAAGATCAGCCTCGCCCGAAATTAAAAACATTGGTCGCCCCCGGGCTGGTCGCGGCCAACGATCAGCCGCAGGAGATCGTGATCGTCGGCGAAGATATGAGCGGGGCGAGCGTAAAAGTGATGTCGATCGCCGGTCAGCTTCTCTACGGGCCGTTTAACGGCAGCTTATCACCCGACAAGAAAAATCTGACGATCGATTTGTCCCTTGATCCGGACAAGCTGGCCGGCCTCGCGGAGATCAAAGAGACGTCAAGAAAAAAATATCTGGTCTCTCTCCTCATTGAATATTCTGATAAGAGCAGGTTGGCAGAAACCCTTCAATTCTACATAACCGACGAGCGCCATCCCGTCATCGTTGCGCCGGAAAAACTGGAAGTGGACAAGACCAGCCATAATGCCGTTATTTTTGGTCCCGGTTTTGATAAAGTCGATGCAATAAAAATTATTCTGTCGAACGGAGCGGAAATTTTTTCCACCGCCGTCAATGAGTCGAACAGCCGGCCGGCCGCCGACGACCGGGTCATGACCATACCGGTCTCGATAGATCCGCAGGACAAAAAACTGCAGGGGTTGGGGCAAAGCGATTCTCGCCGGCCCGGCAGAACAAATTTTGCCGCATCGATCGTCCTATTGGCCGGTGAGGCCGAGATCATTCGGCGGCCAATTATTTTGTACAGCGATTCGATCGTTCAGCCGTTCGGGCTCCTGATCAGCCCGGAAAAAATGGAAGCGGATAATACCGAACATAAGATCACGATCATTGGGCCGGCGCTGAATAAGATCGCTAAAATTAAAATTATCGGCCCGGACGGAGAAATGATCGATTTGATCCAGATCAGGCCGGGCATGCTGTCGGATCAAGACCAGGTTTTAACCGTTCCCGTCAAGATCGATCCGCAGGCCTTGAAAACATCCAAAGGCGTTATCGAATTAGAGCGGATCGGCCGGACCAGTTATGCGGGGAAACTGGCTTTTTTAGATAAGTCCGATGAGGAGGTCTTTCCCCGCCAAAAATTTACTCTCTACGATGATTCGGTGGCGAAAACAATTCCGCCGACTTTTGATCCGGGGGTCGAAAAGGTACTGGGGCCGCAGGGGGATGTCGGGGTGGTTTTCAATTCAGAGGCGGGCAGGGTCCCGTTCGATCTCGGCTTCGTGCCGCAGGTGATCGGCGCGACCGACCGGGCGATGGTCAAAATTGATTGGCTGGAACTGAACCTGGAGGGGCGCGGCTCGCTCTTTTTGGGCGAGGAATATAAAGAGGTTGCCAACGGCGCCCGGCTGAGCGGCAACGTAATTATCAGGCCATTCAAGTGGCTTGGAATAGAAGCGCAAGGAAATTATACCTGGTCGGGTCAGGGTTCGACCATGAATTTGCCTTATTTTTACAATGTGAAAAGCCAGACAGGCAAATTCACAGGCGCAGTGCACTTTGATGTGTCCAAAGTTTTTATGTTTAAATTTAATGCTAACTATACCGGCACCGGCTACAATGATGCCAATGGAATAAAAACGGCTGACGACCGCTGGCGCGTGACGGCGGCCCTGTTATTGGATATGACAAAGGTGGACAGCGCCTGGGTGCCTTCACGCTTTTCGGTTAATGGCGGCTATGTGTTTTCCGGCACAAGGACAGCTGACGGCCGGGAAGATAATTTAAGCGGCGGCGGCTTCATGTCCCGTTTAAGGTGGGACAGGGGTATTTTTAAAGAATGTCCCATGGAGCCCTATTTTGGGATCGAATGGGAAAAAAGCGTTTCCGCTAATAATAAGAATGCCCATTTTGGGGTAAAATTTAATATCATGGACTTTTTACGCAATACACTGGGAGAGCGGCACTCAAACATTCTTCCGCCGCAAAGCGATTATTAAAGCTTTTTTCGACCATCGAGTTTGACGCTACCGGGCTTTTCTCTTATAATCGAATTGTCGGAGAGAACCTATGGCCGAAAATCTGAAAAATCATTGGCTGATCAGCTCCCCACTGGCCCGAACGGCCGCGGGAATAGGCCTGCTCG
>JAQUOB010000119.1 GCA_028717325.1 Candidatus Margulisiibacteriota bacterium | reverse complement strand
CTTTTAACGACCACCACATAACTTTTTTTGTTTTTCCCGACAGTGTACTCGCCCACCAGGTCGCCCAGATGGTCCTTGCCGTCCACCCGGACCACGACGATCTCTTTCTGGTTTTTCCCCAGGATCTGATAACCGCGCCGTCTTAAGAAACTTTCAATTTCATTCTTTGATAAGCCGGATGAGATATTCAAGATTGCCCTCCGCGCCTGTTATCGGCGATTGGATCAGGCCGCCAATCTTAAAACCTGTCTTGGCGGCCGCCGCCTTAACTTTTTCGATCACTTCGTCCCTTACCGCCTGCTCCTTGATCACGCCGCCTCTGGGCACCTGGTCCCGCCGCGCCTCAAATTGCGGCTTGATCAGTGCGACGACCTCCGCCTGATCGGCCAGTAAATTATAGACCGCGGGCAGAACGTTAGAAAGCGAGATGAAAGAAACATCGATCGTAGCGATTCCTGCTTTCTGTGCTCTGTGTTCTAAGTTCTGTGTTCCATACAATTTCTCGGGAGTTAGATATCTCACATTCGTCCGCTCAAGGACCACTACCCGCGGGTCCTGGCGCAGCTTCCAGGCCAGAATGCCGTAGCCGACGTCAACGGCGTAAACCCGGGCCGCGCCGTGCTGCAGCAGGCAATCGGTAAAGCCGCCGGTCGAGGCGCCGACGTCCAAAACGGTTTTGCCTTTAACTTCGATCTTGAATTCTTCGAGCGCCCGTTCCAGCTTGAGGCCGCCGCGGCTGGCGTAGGGAATGGCTTGTTTTTTCTTCATTCAAACGGGGTTTCGCGCAGGAACTTGGCGGCACTTTCGGGAATAACGGTATTGATGTAAATGCCCGAGCCCAGCTCAAAACCGGCCACCGCCGTCACCCGCGGCAGGATCATGATATACCAGTGATAATATTCGAGCGACCGTTCATGGCAGGGCGACGAAAAAATAATATAGTTGTAATCCGGGTTATTCAGCGAACGGAAAATCTTGACCAGGGTCATGCGCGTTATATAAGCCAGCTCTTTGCAGCGCTCGGGCGGGATCGAGTCAAAGGTCGAGGCATGGCTTTTGGGAATGATGACGGTTTCAAACGGCGAGCGTGAGGCAAAGGGCTCAAAAACTATAAAATTATCCGTTTCGGCCACGATCCTGTCGCCGAGCTTTTTTTCCTTTTCGATCATATCGCAATAGACGCAGGTGCCGTGATCGTCAAAATAACGCATGGCTTCTTCGATCCGATGCCGGATGTGATTCGGCGTGATCGGTGTTGCGATAATTTGAGAATGCGGGTGCCGCAGGGACGTGCCGGCATTCAAACCGTGATTTTTGAAGATGGTGATCATTTCAAAGCGGTGGTCCTGGCTCAGGGCGATGTAGCGCTCGCGGTAGGCCAGAAAGATCTCCTCCACCTGCTTTTCCGGCATGGTGGCGATCGACTGGGCGTGTTCGGGCGATTCGATCAGCACCTCGTGCTCGCCTATCCCGTTCATATAAAGGAACAGATTTTCCATTTGAAACCGGTCGGGATTGCCTTCCGGCTGCAGGGCGGCAAATTTATTCGGTATGACGCGGATCCACCAACCCGGCGTGTTCGGCGCGGTGCCGTAAGTGCGGTAGGAAAATATTTCCGTCGGGGTCAGCTTTTCGTGGCCGGGGCAAAACGGGCAGTGATCTTTTTCATTGGGGGGAGGATTGATCACTCCGGTGCCAAGCTCCTCCGGGCGCTTGGCCCGGTCAGTCGCAATGATCACCCATTCTTTGGTGGCGGGATTTTGTCTCAGCTCCGGCATGGCTTTGTATTATACTATAAAAATGGTATAATGTACTGTAATCAGCGGAAAAGTTTTCATCAAAAAATGCGCCTTAAGATCACGATCGTAAGCTTGCTTTTACTTTTTTCCACGCCTTTGATCGCTCAAACAATCGAAGGCGGGGTCGTTGATTTTGCTGCCGCCCTGCGCGCGCGCGCAGCCGGCAGCCCCGAAGCGGCCGTCAGCCTTTTGAGAAAAAGCCTCGCCGACGACAAGTTCAGCCTGCGCGATTACGCTCAATTTGAGATCGCCGAAACGTTTTATAATTCGGCCGATTATTTGTCCGCCATACCGGAATATAAAAGTATGTCGAGCAATTACCCCAAAAGCCTGTTACTGCCCCAGGCCGATCTTATGCTCGGCAAAAGCTTTTTCAACGCTAAGGATTATCCGGCCGCGGTCAAGACCTTCCGTGATCTGCTAGCCATCTATCCCGAAGCCAAAGAGGCGCCGGAGGCCCGTTACCTGATCGCCCGGGCCTTCGAACAACAGAACAAGTGGCAGGCAGCCTACCTGGCCTATGAGGAAACCGATCTCAACCATCCCTTAAGCTTTTTCGGCAAAAAGTCCCGGCTGGCGATCGCGGCGCTCAAAAAAGCCCACCGGAAGAAACTGCCCAAATTCAAAGCGACGGCGGCCGCGCTGTTTAAAAAAGGAATGACTTATTTTGAGCGGGATGATTTTGAGACCTCGGGGAACATCTTTAACCGGCTGGCGAGGGAATTCCCCAAAAGCAAATATGTCGGCGAGGCCTGGCTGATGCTGGGCCGGGCGGAGATGCAGACCGACAGTCCTGCGGCGATCTCCGACCTGGAGCGCGCGGCCCAGGGCGCACCCAATTTGGCCGGCCGGGCTACCTATTACCTGGGACTGGCTTACGGCCGCCGCGGTAACTACGACAAAGCAATCGAGGTCCTAAAGAGGATCCCCGCCCGCTACCCGGAGTCCGACCTGGCTGACGAGGCCTGCTACTGGGCCGCCTATTATAAGGAACAGAACGGCGACTCCGACGGCGCCCTGCGTGAATATTACGACCTGATCAATAACTATCCCTACAGCAAGTCGGTCCCGGCCGCTATCTGGCGGATCGGCAAGACCTATTATTGGAACAGTGATTTTAAGAACGCGGCCGTCTACCTGCATCTGGCCCAACTTTATCCGCCGGGCGAAGACACGCCGCGCTGTTATTTCTTTGAAGCTAAAGCCCTGGAGCGGCAGGGAAATAAAGCGGCCGCGGCGGCCTTATACGAAAAATTAGCCGGCCGTTTCGACCACTCGTATTACGCCTACCGGGCCAGGGAAAAGCTCAACGGATTAGGACCTTCTTTGGCCGAACAGTCGCCTTTTAATGACGAAGATTTCTCCCAGGCCTTGAGCGAACTGGATGCCAAAAACCAGGCCGGGCTGGCCGCCATCATGGAGATCTGGGAACAGACCAGGATCGACGCGGTTCGGCTTGAAGGCAGTCAAGAAGTGCAGGCTCACCTGGCCAAATACAAAGAACTGATGAACCTGGGCATTACCGATTACGCCGCGGACGAAGCCAGGTATCTCGTCAATTTGACGTCTGACGTCGAAAAAGATTCGGCCCAGACCCGGCTGGGCGAGATGCTCATGCAGTCGGGCGAATACCGCACGCCGATCAGGTTCGCCGACCGTAAAGTCAAAGAAGCGATCCTGGCGGGCAAGCCGGCCTCCCTGCCGAAAAAGATCTGGCAGCTCGCCTATCCCCGGGGCTACTGGGGCAGCGTGGCGGCCAAAGCCGATTCTTTCGGCCTTGATCCTTATCTTGTGCTCGCCGTCATCAGGGAAGAGAGCCGCTTTAACGCGCGGGCGGTTTCCCGCTCCGGCGCGCGCGGCCTGATGCAGATCATGCCGAGGACCGGCCGCGGCATCGCCAAAGACCTGGACAAGGCCCGTTTCCGCACGAAAAAATTATTCGAGCCGGCTCTCAACATCGAAATGGGGACCTATTACCTTTCGAATCTCGTGAAAAATTTCAACGGCAATTTTTATCTTTCGCTGGCCGGCTATAACGGCGGCCCCAACAAGATAAAAAGATACGTCAAAAGCTGGTATAATGACAATCTGGGCTCGGTCGATATCGATGAATTCATCGAAAGCATCCCGGTCCGTGAAACGCGGCTCTACGTGCAAAAGGTGATGGGCAGCTACTTTGAATACAAGCGACTTTATGAAAGAAAAAGAGGATAACCCGGTCTCACTGGAAACACGGGACGAAGACCGTTCTTTCGAAGGCCTGCGGCCTCGCCGGTTTGCCAATTTTATCGGCCAGGAACAGATCAAGAAAAATTTAAAAATCCATATCGAGGCCGCCCGCTCCCGGGCCGAAGCGCTTGAGCATCTGCTTTTTTACGGCCCACCCGGGCTGGGTAAAACCACCCTGGCGAATATCATTGCCGGCGAAATTGCCGCGGATATCAAGGTCACCTCGGGGCCCGCGATCGAGCGGCCCGGCGATCTGGCCGCTATCTTGACCAACCTCAAGTCGCACGACATCCTTTTCATTGATGAGATCCACCGGCTGAATAAAGTGGTCGAAGAGGTCCTCTATCCCGCCATGGAGGATTTCGGGCTTGATATTATCATCGGCAAAGGCCCCAGCGCCCGCTCCATCCGTCTCGACTTGCCGAAGTTTACCCTGATCGGCGCCACCACCCGCATCGGTATGCTCTCGGCACCCCTGCGCGATCGCTTCGGCATCGTCAATCGACTTGAATTCTATAACCCGGAAGAA
>JAQUOB010000118.1 GCA_028717325.1 Candidatus Margulisiibacteriota bacterium | reverse complement strand
TCATTTGCGTTTAGCGTACAGGAGTTTGAGCAGTTTTTCAAGGGGCCGGGTGTTGATCACGTCTCTCTTCTCGACCCAGCCGCGCCGGGCGGTCAGGACGCCGTATTTAATCAGCTGGAGCTGGAGCGCGGCGTGCGAATCGGTATTGATCGAGAGAAGGACCCCTTGTTCTTTCGCCCGCCGGCAGTGAACGTCGGAGAGGTCCAGCCGCTCGGGATAAGCGTTGACTTCGAGATAAGTACCGGTTGCCTTGGCGGCTTTGATTATTTTTTCAATGTCGACGGCGTAAGGATCGCGCTTGCCGATCAGGCGGCCGGTCGGGTGGGAGAGGATATTCACATATTTATTATGCAAAGCTTTAATTATCCTGTTCGTCATTTTTTCGCGCGGCATTTTGAAGTTCGAATGGACCGAGACGGTAACGACATCAAGTTGTTTCAAGATCTCATCCGAAAAATCAAGCGACCCGTCCGGCAGAATATCGACTTCGGCGCCTTTCAGGACGCGGAAGCCGTTGAGCCGGGAATTCAATTTGTCGATCTCGGCCAGTTCTTTGAGCAGTTCCTTTTCGGTCTGTCCGCCGCCGACCCGCGTCGAAACGGTATGATCGGTCACGGCGAGATATTCGTAACCGAGTTTTTTCGCTGCTTCGGCCATCTCTTCGATCGAATTGCCGCCGTCGGAATGACTGCTGTGGGTATGCAAATCGCCGCGGATATCGGATGTCTCAATGAGCTTTGGTAATTCGCCCTTTTTTGCCAGATCGATTTCATCGGTTCCCTGGCGCAGTTCCGGAGGAATATAGGGCAGGCCGACGGCGGCAAAGATCTCCGCTTCGGTTTTGCCGGCGATGCGTCGGTTGCCTTTCATGACCCCGTATTCAGATATCTTCAGGCCTTTTTTTACCGCCATTTCACGGATCAAGATATTATGTTGCTTGTTGCCGGTAAAATAATGGGCGGCGGCGCCGAAATTAGAGGGTTCGAGCACGCGAATATCCGCCTGCATGCCGTTCTTTAAAATTACGGAGGAGCGGGTAGGGCCTTCGGCCAGCACTCTTTCAACCTGCGGGAGCTTTGTAAAAGTGTCCATCACCGGCCCGGGCTTTTTTGAAGTGACGAGAATATCAATATCGCCGACGGTCTCTTGTCCCCGGCGGAAAGAACCGGCCGGCAGGATTTGATCGATCTCTTTCAGCTTCTCAAGCTGTCCGACTATCGCTTTCACATACTCATCGGCTTCGGACAGGAGAAACCTGCCTTTGCTCCGAGCTTTCAATTCCAGCCCTTTCTTGACGTTCTCGATCTTTTTTTCTTTGAAGCCGGGCAGGTTTTTCAACAGGCCTCGCTCGGAGGCTTTTTGCAATTTTTCGATCGAATCGATCTTCAGTTTTTTCTTGAGCAAGAGGGCGGTTTTGGGACCGATCCCCGGGACCTGCATCATCTCGACAAAGCCCCTGGGAAATTCTTTGATCAGCTTTTCATATTTCTTGATCCGGCCGGTCTTGATCAGCTCTTCAATATGTTCGGCAATGCTCTCTCCGATGCCGGGTATGTTTTCCAGCGCTTTCAGCCCGCCCTTTTTAAAGACGCCGGTGATATCGTCGGAAAAATTCTCGATGTTCTGGGCGGCTTTCTGGTAAGCGCGGACCTTGAAGCGGTTCTCGTTCTTTAACTCCAGCAGTTCGGCTATCTGCCAAAAGAGTTTAGCGAATTCACTGTTTTCCATTGTTTTCTTGGTTCCAGCCGCCCACCCAGCTAACGCCCTTGACGATAGCTTCGCCGAACTCTTTGGCGTGGGCGGGGCCGTCGGCGGTGATGATATTGCTGTCGATCTCCAGGCCCCGGCCGGTAAAATGGGCGCCTTTGGCTGTCAGGTTCGGCCCCTGATCGGCAAAGCTGGTGGCGGTCTTGCCCTTCAGCAACCCGGCATTGGCCAGAATGGAGGGGGCGGCGCAGATCGCGGCCAGGATCTTCCCCGCAGCATGGGTCTCCTGGGCGATCGCCTGGGCGGTTGGGTCGTCAAAATAACCGTGCGAGCCGGGCCCGCCGACAAAGATGACCGTGTCGTAATCGGCGGCCTTAACATTTTTCAGCGCGATGTCGACGGGGACTTCCATTCCGTATTTGCCTTTGGCTATTCCGGTTTGGAGCGAAGCGGTCGTGACTTTGAAGCCGGCTTTTTCGAGGACTTTTTTCGGCTCGGCGTATTCTTCGTCGCGGAATCTTTCGAAGGCGATGACCATCAAGGCATTTTTATCCATGTTATTCTTCGTCGATGCGTGATTTGACTTCGAACAACCTGGTGATATCGCGCTGGGTCAGGATACCGATCAGCTTATGATCTTCGGCGACCAGCAGGCGGCCGGAACCCGCGCCGGCCATTTTCGAGAGGGCGTCGATGACCTCAAGGTCTTTGCCGACGATCAATTTTTCGCTCAAGGGGATCATGATCTCGCCGGCCGTTACCTGCGGCCATCTGTTTTTTTCTACCTCTTTGACAGCGTGCAGGGTCACCAGTCCCCGGAGGGTGTCGTCTTCTACCACCGGGAAAGAGGTATAGCGGAAACGGAAGAAATATTCATCGACCAATTTGTCAAGCGTGAGATTGCCGGGTACCGTGACGACCGACCTGGTCATGATGTTTTCGACCCGAACACCGGTCAGGGCTTTCTTCATGACGATCTGCTGATAGCTGGTGTCGGCCGCCTCCTGCAGGAAAAGCCCGATAAAAATGAACCAGATGCCGGTGATGAGCGAGCCGACGAAGAGGTTGAGCAGGCCGTAGGCGATCAGGATAAAGGCAAAGACCTTGCCGAAGAAGCTGGCGATCCGCGTCGCCCTTTTCAAATTTTTGGAAAAATACCAGAGCGCCGCGCGCAGGAGCCGGCCGCCGTCGAGCGGAAACCCCGGGATAAGGTTGAAGATGCCGACCGCCAGATTAAGGATGAAGAGATAATTAAGGATCGAGAGGATATAGGCCGGCAGGCCCAGGCTGTAGAAGGTCTGGGTCAGGGCGAAAAACACGATCGCCAGGAAAAAGCTCATCGCCGGTCCGGCCGCCGCCATTTTGAACTCGACCGCGGGGGTTGAGGGTTCTTTCTCCATGTGGGCGACGCCGCCGAAGACAAAAAGCGTGATGCCGTGGATCGGCAGGTCATTTCTCAAGGCGACCAACGAATGCGAAAACTCGTGGGCCAAAAGCGATGCGAACAGGAGGACGGCGGCAACCGCGGCCATCAGCCAGCGGCCGAGCTCCGGCATTTCCGGGTTGGTGACCGGAAAATAGCCGCGGGCCAGGGTAAAGATGATGAGGCCGAGGATGATAAACCAGGAATAATTTATCTCGACCGGAATGCCGAACAGGGTAATAAGTTTAAACGATCGGTTCATGGTTAAAAGCGTCCCAGACGTTATAAGCCCAAAGAATTATACCAGAAACGAGCGACAAACCCAAAGTCAGCAAAAATAGGTAGCCGTTGATCAACAGCGAAAAATAGATCGCGATCGGGAAGAAAAAATAAAAAGTCAGCATCAGCTTGAGGCCCCGGGCGCCTTCGCCCTTGATGATCTGGCCGAGACCGACGATCAGGAACGAGGCCAGGGCTTCGGGCCAGTGTCTGTGTTTCATTGAATTTATTATAGCATTGGATTATACTTTCAGCCAGATGATAGGACCGTGAACCTTATCTTATGGATAAAATTAAAAAAATAATACCGGAAACCAGGATAAAAAAGAAAGTCGCGGCGCTGGCCCGCCGGATCTCCCGCGACTACCAAGGGCAGGAGCTTGTTCTCATTGGCGTGCTGAAAGGTTCGTTCGTTTTTCTCTCCGACCTCATGCGCCGGCTGACGATCCCGGTCTCGCTCGATTTTATCCAGGTCTCGAGCTACGGCGCTTCGACACTATCCTCGGGCGTGATCAAGATCCGCAAGGATATCGACCTGCCGATCGTCGATAAGAACGTCCTGATCGTCGAGGATATCGTCGATTACGGCTACACGCTCGATTATCTCCTGCGCTTTATCGCGCCCAAAAAGCCCGCTTCGGTCAAGATCTGCGCCCTGCTGGACAAGCCGGCTCGCCGCAAAGTCAGGGTCAAGATCGATTATTCGGGCTTTAAGGTGCCGGATGAATTTATCGTCGGCTATGGGCTCGACCGCGCCGAGAAATACCGCGAACTGCCCTATATCGGCATTCTTCAAAAATAAGCTTTTATGATCTTTTGCAGTTCGCCGCGGTTGGGGATAAGGATGGAACCCGCGTAATCGGATGTGCCGGGCTCGCCGCTGGCCGTGAACGTCAGGATGTCTTTGCGATCGACCATCCGCGCGAAGTTGACGAGCCGGATCAGTTTGGACAGCGACAAGTCGGTCTGGATGTGCCGCATGGTGATCACGATGGCCGTCGGCGCTTTCATCAGATTGGCCGGCCGGGCAAAGTTCAAGAACAGGGTCTGGATGAATTTCTGCTGGCGCTCGACCCGCCCGATATCGCCGGCCGCGTCGTGCCGGAAACGCATGTAATCCTGGGCCTCCAGGCCTGACAGCTTATGCCAGCCGTGCTTCAG
>JAQUOB010000117.1 GCA_028717325.1 Candidatus Margulisiibacteriota bacterium | reverse complement strand
CGTCCAGGCCGCTCCTGGTCCTCAAGATGATCATATAATAAGAAAAGACCGAAGCCAGCGAGCCGATGACGAGAGCCGACAGCGGGCTAACATAGCCGGAAGCCGGCGTGATCGCCACGAGGCCGACTACCGCACCGGTCGCCAAACCTAAAACGCTTGGTCTTTTATGTATCCAGCTGATTATCATCCACGACAGGCCAGCCGCGGCTGCTGCGGTATTGGTCACCACGAAAGCCGAAGTAGCCAGGCCCCCGGCGGACAGAGCCGAACCGCCGTTAAACCCGAACCAGCCGAACCAGAGGAGAAAAGCGCCCAGGACCGTTAACGGAATATTGGACGGCTCCATCGGCGTTTTGCCGTAACCTTTGCGTTTGCCGATTATCAAAGCCAAAGCCAGCGCCGAGACACCGGCCGTTATGTGAACGACGGTGCCGCCGGCAAAATCGAGGGCGCCCAGGTTCCTTAACCAGCCGCCGATCCCCCAGACCCAATGGGCCACCGGCGCGTAGACAAAACTCGACCAGAGCAAAATAAAAACCAGAAAGCTGGGAAAACTTATTCTTTCGACGAAAGCCCCGGTGATCAGCGCCGGCGTGATGACGGCAAAAGCCAGCTGGAACACCATGAAAGCCAGGTGAGGTATTGTCGCGGCATAACCGGCATGAGGCGCCTGCCCTACTCCGATCAGGCCCAGCCAGTCCAACCCGCCGATGAGCCCGCCTTTGTCCGGCCCGAAAGCAAGAGTATAGCCGTAGAGCACCCATTGCACCGAGATAAGCGCCAGGATCGCCACCGAGAGCATCAGCGTTGAAAGAATATTTTTCTTTCTGACCATGCCGCCGTAAAAGAAGCCTAGGGCCGGCGTCATCAGGATCACCAGCGCGGTTGAGATCAAGACCCAGGCAGTATCTCCGCTATTTATCATTTTTTATTTCCTCCTTGTGCCGAGCTTGTCGAGGCGCTTAAATATTTATATCCAGTTGAGTCGTAATCGTCGGTTTGGCTCCGTTGTTATATTTACCGTAGGCAAAAATAACAGATGTATTCGGAGAAAAATAATAAGACACTCCGCCAAATAATGCTCCTAGGACAGAATTACCGCCGGCGTAGTCAACGCAGGCCCAGAGTTTGTCATTGATCGTTTTGTCCCAGGTCAGGATGACCCCGCCATTATCGCTGCCGATCGTGCCGGAGTTGCCTTGAAAATAACCGGCCGACAGACGCCCGAAAGCAAAAGTCTTGGCTGCTACTCCGTAGATGACGTTTTGGTCGGTCAGGCCCTTGAGCGTGCCGAAGCCGTAGCCGCCGATGGCCAAAGCGGGCAAGGCGCCGTTCTCAGCCAGGCCATATTTAGCGTTCATGACCAGTTGGCTGCCGGGAACCGCCTGCGGCGAGAGCTCATCAATGCCGACTTCCAGGCCGGGCAACAATCCATAAGTCAAGCCCAGATCGGTCGGAAAAGAATAGCCGCCCGAAGTGCGATCCTCCACCGTAAAATAGTCATCGATCCCCAGATGCCACACACCTGTCGCCTGAATATCCGTCGACGGATTCCAGATCTGGGTCGACGGCGTAGCCAACGACACCCCGGCTAAAACAAACGTCATTAAAACACTAAATAAACAAAGTTTCATTTTCTTTCTCCCTCCAGCAAAATTAATGGCGCTCTTTTCATGACACCGGAGAGGGAGCAAGCTTATTACCATGAGGCAAGCCAAGATAAATCGAAAGATTAAATACGTTTTTGTAACACGACAATACTATTTTGTATAATCTGGGGCTGGGCCAAAGCAACTATTCTTTAATTTTATAGACTTTGATCTTGTAACCCAGGATTCGCTCCGTCAGACCGAGGGCTTTGGCAGCATTGCGCTGGGTCTTATGCTTCTCAAGGGCTTCTTTGATCTTCTGTTTTTCGATCGACTCGACGATCTCCGGCAAGGTGGCGCCGGTCGAAGGCATCTCGATCGTTTCTTTCGCCTGCAGGTTGGAGGGCAGTTCATGGGACGTGATCAATTCTTTCTGGCAAAGAACTACCGCCCGCTCGATCACATTTTCCAGTTCTCTGATATTGCCGGGCCAGCGGTAAGCCATCAAGAGATCGAGCGCCGCCCGGTTGATGCCTTTGATCCGTTTATGATTTTCTTTATTGAATTTATGGATAAAATGATCGACCAGCAGCAGAATATCTTCTTTGCGGGCGCGCAGGGGCGGCAAATTGACCGGAAAAACATTGATCCGGTAATAGAGATCGTCCCGGAATTTCCGCTCCCTGACCATTTCTTCAAGGTCCCGGTGGGTGGCGCAGATCACGCGGACATCGACTTTGATCGTTTGCGTCCCGCCCAGCCTTTCAAATTCTTTTTCCTGAAGCACCCGCAAGAGTTTCACCTGGGTGGCCGGCGTCAGGTCGCCGATCTCGTCAAGAAAGATCGTGCCGTTATTGGCCATTTCAAACCGGCCGGCCTTGCGGTCAAGCGCGCCGGTGAAAGCTCCTTTTTCATAACCGAAAAGCTCCGATTCGAGCAGGTTTTCGGGCAGCGAAGCGCAGGCAACCTTGATCAGCGGCTTATCCGCCCGCGGGCTGGCATAATGGATGGCCGAGGCGACCAGCTCCTTGCCGGTGCCCGATTCACCTAATAACAATACCGTCGCCGGGCTTTCCGCCACCTGCAGGGCGCCCTGCAGTGTATCCTCCATGATCTTTGAACTATAAACGATATTGCCGAATTTATATTTTCCGCGCAGTTCCCGCCGCAATTTAATATTTTCCGAAATGACCATCTGCTTGTCTTTTTCGGCCAGTTCCCTGATCCTGACCGCCTGGCCGACCATGGAGGCAATGATCGTCAGTAACTTGATATCCTCTTCGTAGGAAATATCGCCGCGGAAAAGATGATCGACCGACAAAGCCCCGACGACTTTATCGCCGACCTTGATCGGCACGCAAAGAAAGGCAAATTTCCTGTCCCGCAAATTTTTTCTCGCCTGAGTGCGGTTGAGAAACAGCGGCTCGGCGCCGATATCGGGGATGACCATCGGCTGGCCGGTCTCGACGACCCGGCCGGTGATGCCTTCGCCGATCTTATAGCGGCCCCGCTCTTTTTCTTCCCTGGTCAGGCCCTGCGCCACCTCAATATGGAGTTCGTTGGTTCGCGGATCGACCAGCGTGATCGTGCCGCGCTGCATCTCCAGCAGCTCGGAAAAGACCTTGAGGATCGAATTGAGGGTCTTTTCCAGGTCGTAAGCCGAGGCCAGCGCTTCGCTGATCTCGACCAGGGCTTTGACGGTCAGATCTTTTGTTGACATATACATAATTGTATCACAGTATACATTTTTGTCAAATAATTTAGCGCTCTTGTTTGAGGCAGACAACCGCCTGGGAGGTAATGTCGGAAAGTATCTGCAGATCGACGTCGCAAACCCTGATCACGTCGGCCAGCGCGGCTTCTTCGGGCAAAAGCCGGTCCAGAATATTCGGCTGGTCGAGAAGCCACGACCGGTCAAAGCTCACGGCCGGCCTTTCGGGGAATAAGGCCGTATAAAAAATACCGGCTTCGACCAGGTCGAGAAAAAAATGAGAGCCGAATGACAGCTCGGGCATAAAACCGATGGCCGGGTCGGAGATCTCGACCAGGGCGGAAAAATTATTGATCTCGGCAAAACTGACCGGCACGCCCAGCGTGGCGTCCCTGGTCCCCCAGCGGCCCGGCCCGACCAAAAGGACCGGCCGGGAAACGCGATCGGACAACTTATTGAGCCGGCCGATCAGCCGGGCCACCGAATATTTTTTCGAATGGAGCAGTTCGCTGTAATTTTTAGGATCAACAAAGATCACCCGCCGCAGCGGCAGGGAGACGCTGCCGCCCATAAAGTTGCCGGGGGAGCGAAAAAATATTTTTCCCGGGGGGATAGCGGCCGGTATCTTGATCCGGCCGCCGGGCCCTTTGGCCTGCAGGGGGCGGCATTGCAGCAGGTTGATCTGGATGCCGCCGGCCTGATCATAATTGACCGTGAATTCGACATCGACCGGATAGCGATAGGTAGAATCGAGCGTCTTCAAAAGGTCCCTCATGATCGCCGGGAACTCCGTTTTCGAAAGCAGTTCATCAAAGGTCAGGACCCAGGACTGGCCGGTGGTGCCGATCGCCTTCAATTTTTTTTCGGCCTCAAGATCTCTTTTGCCGACCAAGTCAAGTTTTAGGTCCGGTTCCTCGGCCAGGAGCGCCGTCAGCGGCACGGTCTGAAGCTCATTTTGAGCGATATTAAGCAGGTCGACTTCGTGCTGGGAAAATTTCCGGACATCTTCCGGGCCGTAGGGCCGGAGCAGCGGGTGGTCGAGCGCCACCAGCCGGGGATAATCGCCCTCGACCCGATTGACCGCCCGCGTCCCCAGACCGAAAACCAGCCGCAGCATGCCCGCTTTGGGATCCATGTCGCCGTGCCAGACAAAAGTGTTGTAAGAAACCCCGACTCCCGCGAGATAAGGGAAGAAATAGTGTTTTCGGTGGGTGCCGGACACGCGTTGCACAAGCAAGGCCATTTGCTCGTCCTGCAGTCCCAGGCCGCGCTGACGGCGGTAGGTCAGCGCGTCTTCGTTCATCGTGCTGGCAAAGACCTGGCGGACCGTTCGCTCAAAATTCGCGTAGCGCTCTTCGGGCGAACCCTGGTTGACGCAGAAGATGCTCTCATATTTGCCGG
>JAQUOB010000116.1 GCA_028717325.1 Candidatus Margulisiibacteriota bacterium | reverse complement strand
GGGATTATAATGCAGAAGCGCCGATCGCGCTGGGCACTTTCTTTAAACAGGCGCAGCCGACCTATGATGAATTGTTCCAAAAAGGGCAGACTGTACAGACGGCCGATCGTTCGGAAATCATCAAAACAATACTCAAGAGCTATATTTAAAACGGGAGGTATTTATGAAAAGCACGCTCGAAGCCATGAAGATAGCTTTGGACATGGAAAGAAAGGGCTACAAGGTTTACATGGAGGCGGCCCAGAAGACGCCCAATAAATTGGGCCGGGCGACGCTCGAAGCGATCGCCGCCAAGGAGCTGGAGCACATCAAGGCGCTCGAAGGGTATTGCCAGCGGCCGGAGGCCGATCCGGACGCGTCCAAAATGATGGGGATCATCAAACACAGCGAAAAAAAAGATTATATTCGACAGATCACCGGCAAGGTCGGCCGGGAACTCGAAGCCAAGGTTAAGACCGATGTCGATCTGACGGACGCCTATAAGGTGGCCATGGATTTTGAGCGTGAATCTTATGTTTTTTATAAAGATCTCGCCCAGGAAGCTTCGCTCCCGTCCGTCAAAGCGGTTTTCAAATTCTTGATGGAGCAGGAGAATACCCATTATGAGCTGTTCCAGGAGACGCTGGAATACCTCGATCATCCGGGCGATTGGTTCAGGGAACAGGAGCGCTGGATCGTTGAGGGCTAAATCCTTTTTGCTGGTTGTGGCGGTTTTGTTGGCGGCTGTTCCCGCCTTGGCCGTTCACCAGGATACTATCAACTTAAACCTGCCCGGGGTCAATACCGTCGAAAATATCGAGATATATTTTCTTCACCGGTTTTTCGGCAACGCGGGGGACCAGCCGCTCATGAACGCGCTCGGCACCGATTTTGGCGCCAACGCGACTCTGGGTATGGGTTTTCATCTGCGGGATAACATTGACCTTGCTATCTTGCGTTCTTCTCTTAATAAGGAATATTACGCGGGCGGCAAGATAAAAATTAACGACAGCGTGGCTCTGGCGCTGGCCGCGGCCAGCAAGACCGACCCGTCCGTTACGACCAACCAGAACAGCTACCTCGGCGCGGTGATAGTGCAAAAAGAACTGGTCCGGGACCGGCTGGCCGTCAGCCTCATGCCGGTCATCACCAATCCGAACGCGGCCAATCCGACGCTCGCCCTGGGTACGACGGCCGGACTGGGTTTTGACGTGCCGTACGGTTACCTGGAAAATGTCGAATTAGTGCTTGAATATACTCCCGTGCTGTCCGGTTACTCTTTGCGTTACCCGGCGCTGGCGGCGGGGATCAAACTCAAAACGGCGGGTCATTTTTTTACTTTGATGTTCGCCAATAACTTCCAGGCACTGCCAAACAATAATGTTCTGGGCAGTCAGGACAATGTTTTCCATTTTGGTTTTAATATTACCCGGAAACTTTAGCTCCAGACCGGCATCATCGGAGCGACCTCTTTATAATTATAATAAAATGAGGTAAAATTACCTTATGAGAAAATTCGTCTGCAAAGTCTGCGGTTACGTTTACGATCCGGCGGCCGGCGATCCGGACGGCGGCATCGCGCCGGGTACGGCCTTTGAAACAATTCCCGAGACCTGGGTTTGCCCGGTCTGCGGCGCGCCCAAGGATCAATTCGAAGAACTAAAATAAAATGACTGCCAAAGAACTTAAACCAAACAGCAATATTTTTGCAGTCGGCGCGATCGATTGGGACCGGCGGCTGTTCGATGAACTGATCCCGCTGCCGGACGGCACGACTTATAATTCTTATCTGGTAAAAGGCAAGGATAAAGTTGCTCTGCTGGATACGGTTGACCCGACGAAAACACAAGTCCTGCTCGATAACCTCAAGGAACTTAAGATCGACCGGATTGATTATGTCATCGCTCACCATGCCGAGCAGGACCATTCGGGCTCGATCCCCGCGGTCCTGGCGGCTTATCAGATGGCAAAAGTCGTGACCAACGTGAAGTGCAAAGAATTGCTCAAGGAGCATCTGCTGGTCCCGGAAGAAAAATTTATTACGATCAATGATCGTGAAACCCTGTCGCTGGGGGATAAAACACTGGAATTCATCCTGGCGCCGTGGGTCCACTGGCCGGAAACGATGTTCACTTATTTGAAAGAAGACAAAATATTGTTCACTTGCGATTTTCTCGGCTCGCATCTGGCGACGAGCGATCTTTTTGCCGTCGACGAATGCCGGGTTTATAGCTCGAATAAACGTTATTACGCGGAGATCATGATGCCTTTCCGGACCAGCATCCGCCAGCATTTGGAAAAGATCAAAACGCTGGATATTAAGATAATCGCTACCAGCCATGGGCCGATCTTTGATAAGCCGGACATGATCCTCGACGCTTATAAAGATTGGTCGTCGGAAGAGGTCAGAAACGAAGTGGTACTGCCGTATGTTTCGATGCACGGCTCGACCGCCGAGATGGTCAAATATTTTACGGATGCTTTGATGAAAAGAGGAATTACGGTCAAGCCGTTTAATCTGTCGAGGGTAGACATCGGCGAACTGGCCATGGCGCTGGTCGACGCGGCCACGGTCGTGATCGGCTCACCGACGGTTTTGGTCGGGCCGCATCCTTTGGCGGTTTACGCCGCTTATTTGGCGAACGCCTTGAGGCCGAAGACCAGGTTTGTCTCGATCGTCGGCTCATACGGCTGGGGCAGCAAGATGGTTGAGACCTTAAGCGGTTTAATTTCTAACCTTAAAGTTGAAGTACTGCCGCCAGTGGTCGTTAAAGGCTACCCGAAACCGGAAGATTTTGCCGCTTTGGACAGCCTGGCGGACCAGATCTTGAAAAAACATCAACAAAGCGGGGTGGTTAAATAATGAAAAGCATAAAAGGAACAAAGACGGAAAAAAATCTCCTGGCCTCATTCGCGGGTGAATCTCAAGCCAGGAACCGTTACACTTTCTTTGCCAGCGTGGCGAAAAAGGCCGGCTATGAGCAGATCGCCGCGATCTTCCTGGAAACGGCGGATAATGAGAGGGAACACGCCAAGGTGTTCTTTAAATATCTGGAGGGCGGCGATGTTGAGATAACGGCAACCTATCCGGCCGGGAAAATAAACGACACAGCGGCCGATCTGGCAGCGGCGGCGGCGGGAGAAAAGCTTGAATGGTCGAAACTTTATCTCGATGCGGAAAACATCGCCCGCCAGGAAGGGTTTGACGATATTGCCAAATCGTTTAAAGAGATAGCCGAAGTCGAAGAACAACACGAGAAACGATACCGTAAATTATTAAAAAATCTTAAAGAGGGCAAGGTCTTTAAGAAAGACGCGTCCGTCAAAT
Source organism: Candidatus Margulisiibacteriota bacterium (assembly GCA_028717325.1). GTDB lineage: Bacteria > Margulisbacteria > WOR-1 > O2-12-FULL-45-9 > XYB2-FULL-48-7 > JAQUOB01. The sequence goes on along the minus strand of JAQUOB010000116.1, from coordinate 1,428 downwards.
GGAAATGCCGCAACTGCGGCTACGTCCACGAAGGCGCCGAGGCGCCGGCCGAGTGTCCCGCCTGCAAACATCCGCAGGCCTATTACGAATTGCTGGCCGAGAACTATTAATTAGAAAGGGGTTGACTAAGATATGACAACGATGACCTGTCCCATCTGCGAAAATAAAATAGAATTGCCTGACGGCGCCAAGTTGGGCCACCGGGTGACCTGCCCGCACTGCTTCGCACAGTTGGCCTTGTACAAGAACAACAACCAGAACGTTTTGGCCTGCGCCATGTGCAAAAATCCGACTTTTGACCCCGCCGAATGCGGCGAATGCGAACGGCGGCGCGAAAAGAAATCGATCATTGAAGAAGGCAAGCTGTAAACTGAATTGTTAATCCCATTTTTTGACGCGCTGGCGGTGATCGGCCTCGCCGAGCTGGGAGATAAGACCCAGCTGTTGACGTTCGGCTTCGCCGCCCGGTTCCCTTTCTGGAAAGTACTGGCCGCTGTTTTTGCCGCGACCGGTATCCTGATGGCGATCGCCGTCGTTTTCGGCGAACTGATCAACAGTTTTATCCCGGCTTTTTACGTTTCACTTTTTGCCGGCCTGTTTTTCCTGGGCTACGGTCTCTATACGATATTCGGCCGGGAGGAAGAAGAAGCGGCGGGCAAGAGCGACGGCAAAAACCCTTTTTTGGTGGTTTTCAGCGGCTTTTTTCTGGCCGAGCTGGGCGACAAGACACAGCTAGCGACTCTGGCGCTCTCCGCCAAATACGGCGCCCCCCTGCAGGTTTGGCTGGGGGCCACCGCGGGCATGGTTGGCGTTAATTTTCTTTCGATCATGGCCGGCCGCTGGGCGAGGGGGTTGGTCGAGCCCAAATGGATCAAGTATCTGGGCGCCGTGGTTTTTCTTTTATTCGGCTTGTATACTCTGGCGGAGCTCTTTTTCGGGTGGCGGCGGTAAACAAAATGATAGATCGAGGCATTATTTTTAAGATCGAAGGCAAAACGGCCTGGGTGGAGATCGCGGCTTCTTCACAGTGCGAGGGCTGTGCCGCCTGTCAGATGTTTGCCGGGGGAAAAAGGGGAGTGGCGGCCGAAAACCCGATCGGCGCCGAGATCGGCGATACGGTCGAGGTTGATATCTCGACTTCGGCTAAAATTATCTCTCCGGTCCTGGCTTTCGGCCTACCGGTCGCGGCGCTCGTCATCGGCATGATCCTGGGCAATATGTTCTCCGAAACGCTGAGCGTGGTCGTTGGCCTTATCTTTTTGGCGGCCGGTTTCTTTTCGCTTAAACTGGTCGATCGATATATGGCGCAACAAAGCCGGTTCAGGAATATCATAACCAGAAAGATCCCATGAAATTGAAATTAGCCGCGTTTTTTTGCCTCGCGCTGTTTTTGGCCGGAGCTGCCCTGGCAATGGGGGAGAAGACGGC
>JAQUOB010000115.1 GCA_028717325.1 Candidatus Margulisiibacteriota bacterium | reverse complement strand
AGGGCACGATCTGCGTTCCCTGATGAATCAGCTGATAGAAAGAATGCTGGCCGTTCGTCCCCGGTTCGCCAAAAACAACTTCGCCCGTATCAAACGATAGTGGATTGCCTTCAAGATCGACCGACTTACCGTTGCTCTCCATTTCCACTTGTTGCGTATGGGCCGGCAGTTTGCCCAGCGATTGAAAGTAGGGGAGCAGGGCCCTGGTTTTATACCCCAGAAAATTGATGTTCCAGATATCCAGTAAAGCCGAAAGAACAGGAATATTCTCTTCAAACGAAGCATGGAGAAAGTGCGTATCCAGCCAGTTGGCACCTTTAAGTATCTGTTCGAAATTATCGTAACCGAGATAGAGTGAAAGCGGCACCGCGCCGACAGCCGAGGTCGCGCTAAAGCGGCCGCCGACCCAGTCCCAAAAACCGAACATATTCTCCGGGTCGATCCCAAAGGCCTCAACTTTATCTTTGGCTGTCGAAACCGCGGCAAAATGTTTTTTAATAATGTCAGGTGAAGAACCGAGTGATGATTGCAACCATCGCTTAGCGGTTTCGGCATTTTTCATCGTTTCGGCAGTGGTAAAGGTCTTGGAGATCACCACCACCAGCGTATCTTCGGGATCAAGCCCGGCCGTCTTCCGGGCAAAATCGGTCCCATCAACATTGGCAACAAAGACCAGCTTTTTCCCTTTGATCGCATAGGGGGCGCAAGCTTCCGCCAGGTATTCCGGGCCCAGATATGAGCCGCCGATGCCGATGGCCACAATATTATTCAACTTATTTTGCGCCGAGAATTTCTTGATCCTGGCCAGGACCTCTTTTACTTCCGGGTGGTTGGCCGGATCCCTTAAGGCTACGTGGAGGACCTGACGGCCTTCGGTTACATTTATCTTCTTGCCGCTGAACATATCCTTGATCTTCGCCCGCAGGCCCGTCTCTTCGGCTAAACGGAGCAGCAGGCCGATCACGGTTTCGTCGACCAGCTGGCGGGAATAGTCAAAATAGAGATGCTCGGTCTTGACCGCGCGTCTTATAAATGAGCTCTTGAGGTCGGGCTTATAGGTTTGTTTATATTTATTGAGTTCGAAAAAACCTTGTGATCGATCAAATTTATCCGACATAATTTCTCCTTTGCAATTTACAAGCCGGCGGCGCTAAAAGCCGAGCCGGTTATCCTTTGGGCGTCCTCAAGCACGGCTTGCAGGTGATCGGCTCCGGTCCAGCTCTCAGCGTAGATCTTATATTTGGGCTCCGTGCCGGACGGCCGCATCGCCGCCCAGCTGCCGTCCTCGGCCACGAGTTTCAAGCCGCCGATCTCGGCATTATTGCCCGGCGCCCGATTTAGTTTCGAAATAATGGGACTGCCCGCGAGTTTCCCTTCTTTGATCTGGCCGGGAGTCAGCTTTTTCAGAGCCGCCGCCTGCTCCGGCGTGGCATCCACATCGATCCTCTGGTAGACCGGCGAGCCGAACATTTTAGTCAATTCCTGATAGTGCCGGGCCGGGTCTTTGCCGGTCCGGGCGGTGATCTCCGCGGCCAGAAGGTCCATGATAAATCCGTCCTTATCGGTCGTCCAAACCGTCCCGTCCTTGCGGAGGAAGGAGGCACCGGCGCTCTCTTCGCCGCCGAAACCGTAAGTCCCGCCGATCAGGCCGTCAACGAACCATTTAAAACCGACCGGCACCTCAAATAGTTTTCGCCCGAGCAGGTCGGCGACGCGGTCAATCATGCTGCTGCTGACCAGGGTCTTGCCGATCGCCGCGTCTTTTTTCCAGCCGCTTCGGTTCTGGAACAGGTACCAGATGGCGACCGAAAGATAATGGTTAGGGTTCATCAGCCCGGCCGAAGGGGTGACGATACCGTGCCGGTCAAAATCGGTGTCATTGCCGAAAGCGATATCGTATTTGTCTTTCAGCTCCACCAGGCTCGCCATGGCGTATGGCGAGGAACAGTCCATCCTGATCTTGCCGTCATAATCAACCGTCATAAAACTGAAAGTCGGATCATAATTCGGATTAACGACATCGATCTTTAGATTATATTTTTTGGCGATCGGCGCCCAAAAGGCAAGCCCGGCGCCACCCATCGGATCGGCACCGATCGATAAACCGGCTGAACGGATCGCTTCCATGTCTATCACGCTGTCTAGGTCGTCAACATAGGGCTGGATAAAATCAAAAAGGTGCGTCGTTTCAGCTTCCAAGGCCGCTTTATAATCGATCCGTTTAACTTCGCTATTGCCGCTCTTGAGCAGTTCATTGGCGCGGGTTTCGATCCACCTGGTAACATCCGTGTCGGCCGGGCCGCCGTTGGTTGGATTGTATTTGAAGCCCCCGTCTTCGGGCGGATTGTGGGAGGGAGTGATCACGATGCCGTCCGCCAGGCCTGTGTTTCTGCCCCGGTTATAAGTCAGGATGGCATGAGAGATGACCGGGGTGGGGGTAAAACCGTTATTGGCTTGAATGAACACGTCAACGCCATTGCCGGCCAAGACCTCCAGGGCGGTTTGTTGGGCCGGACCGGAAAGGGCATGGGTATCTTTACCCAGATATAAAGGGCCGTTTATGCCTTTCATTCGGCGATATTCGCAGATCGCCTGAGCAATGGCGAGGATGTGGTCTTCGTTGAAAGTCCCCCTTAGCGAGGTGCCGCGATGGCCAGAAGTGCCGAAACTGACCTGTTGGCGCTGATCAGCGGGGTCGGGCTTCAATTCATAATAGCGGTCCAACAAAGCCTGAACGTCTATTAATAATGATTTTGGGGCTAGTTTGCCGGCCAGCGGGCTGATTTCCATGAATAGATTATATCATAACGCCAAAATCTCGGTTATAATATTATGGTCATGAAAGGAAAAATGCCGAGGACAAAATTTCCCAAACTGCGGGCCTGGGCCCAGCCGACCCGCAAGGTCATGACCATGGTCATCCCGACCGAGAAAGATAAGCAGAGAGAACGGGCCAAAAAGAAAGAAGAAGAAAGAAAAGCGATCGAGAAAGCGTTAAAAAATGGAAACGACCGTTGATTTTGCCGGCATAAAAGTTGATAACGTTACCCTGACCGAAGCGGCCGAGATCGTCAGGCATTTTATCATCGAAGGCAAGCCGCGCGTGGTCGTGACCCCGAACCCCGAAATGATCGTCGCGGCCCAAACCGACGCTGGATTTAAAAAGCTGATCAACTCCGCCGACCTGCGGGTGGCTGACGGCATCAGCATGGTGGTCGTTTCGCGAATTCTCGGCCGGCCCTTAAAAGAGCGGGTCAGCGGCATCGATCTGATGCTGAAACTTTTAGAGATCGGGGCGGACTATAATTACCGGGTCTTTCTTCTGGGCGGCGCTCCCGGAGTGGCCGAAGAGGCGGCAAAAAATATTAAAGACAAGTTTCCCGGCCTCGTCATAGCCGGCGTTCAAAACGGTTATTTTAACGCGAGTGACGAAACCGGTGTCGTTAAGAAGATCAAAGAATCCGACCCCGATCTGCTCTTTGTCGGACTGGGCGCCGGACGCCAGGAACAATGGCTGAATCGTCACTTATATGAATTGGGAGCAGGCGTTGGGATGACCATCGGCGGTAGCCTGGATGTCCTGTCCGGCCGCAAGCAACGGGCCCCAAAATGGGTCCAGGCCTTGTATATAGAGTGGCTTTACCGGCTGATCACCGAGCCGCAAAGATGGAAAAGACAACTGGCTCTCCCAAAGTTCCTTTGGCTGATGTTTAAGCCGTCGGTTTAAGCTCGATATTTTATCCCTTTTTTATTTGCCAAAAAATGCTATAATCGTCCTGATGGAGCAGGTGCTACTCGACATCGAGCTGCCGGGCATAAAGTTATTTAAAAAGGGCAAAGTCAGGAACGTTTTTGACCTTGGCGATTCATTGCTTTTGGTCGCCAGCGACCGCATTTCCGCTTTTGATTCCGTCATGCCGAACGGCATTCCCGACAAAGGCGCGATCCTGACGCAAATCTCGCTGTTCTGGTTCGATTTCACTAAGAACATCATCAAGAACCACATTATTGAGTCCGACGCCGATAAATTTCCGGCCGAACTTCGGCCTTTCAAAGCCAAATTGAATAAACGCTCCGTCATCGGCCACAAGGCCGAACTGATCCCGGTCGAATGTGTCGTCCGCGGTTATCTGTCCGGCTCCGGCTGGAAAGAATATCAGAGATCGCAGTCGATCTGCGGGATCAAATTGCCGGCCGGCCTGCAGGAATCGGCCAAACTGCCGGAACCGATCTTTACGCCGACGACCAAGGCGGAGCAGGGGCATGATCTGAACATCACCTTTGATGAAGTCGTTGATCTGGTTGGCCAGGAAACCGCGGAAATATTAAAAGAGAAGACTATCAAGCTTTACCAATCCTGTACCGATCACGCCGATAAGAAAGGGATCATTATTGCCGACACCAAGTTTGAGTTCGGTTTTTATAACGGTGAGATCATTATCATTGACGAGATGCTGACGCCCGATTCGTCCCGTTTTTGGCCCAAAGACAAATATAAGATCGGCCGATCTCAACCCAGTTATGATAAACAATTCGTCCGGGACTACCTGGAGTCGATCAAATGGAACAAAGAGCCCCCCGCACCGGAATTACCCGAGGAGGTGGTGAAAAAGACCAGAGAAAAGTACATGGAAGCTTACACAAAATTAACCGGCAAGCAGAAATTATAAGGAGAAATAATATGAATATCGGCAAACCTTTTATTGATTCCTGGAACATTTATATCAAGCACCTGGGCACGATCCTGATCGCCTTT
>JAQUOB010000114.1 GCA_028717325.1 Candidatus Margulisiibacteriota bacterium | reverse complement strand
CCGCCTTCGGCCGCTTCGGGCGAAACATGGCCGATGCAGGGCCCGCGGGTGCCGCCGGAGAACCGACCGTCGGTGATTAAGGCCACCGATTCCGATAAACCCATTCCGGCGATGGCCGATGTCGGATAGAGCATTTCGCGCATGCCCGGCCCGCCGCGCGGGCCTTCATATCTTATAACAACGACATCTCCGTGTTTGACTTTTCCCGCGTTGATCGCGCGCTGGGCGGCATCCTCGGAATCAAAGACCTTGGCCGGACCGGTATGCTTCATCATCTTGGCGGCCACGGCGGTTTGCTTGACAACTCCGCCTTCGGGCGCGAGGTTCCCCTTAAGAACAGCCAGGCTTCCCTGCTTATGATAAGCGTTGGCGAGCGGGCGGATAACATCATGATCGAAGACTTCCCCGGCGGCGGCGATCTGCTTAATTGTCAGGCCGGAAACCGTCGGATTATTGAGAAGGTGGCGGGCCAGCACATGGAGCGCCGCCGGAACACCGCCGGCGTGTTCGAAATCTTCCATGAAGTGGTTCCCTCCCGGCCGAATGCTGGCGATATGCGGTGTTTCCCGGCTGATCTTGTCAAAGAGCTCGATCGGCAACTTGATCCCCGCTTCGTGCGCGATCGCCGTCAGATGAAGGACGGCGTTGGTTGAGCCGCCCAGAGCCATGTCGAGCCGGATCGCGTTCATAAAAGCGTTCAGGTTCATTATTTTTTTCGGCAGGACATTTTTCTTGACCAGCTCAACAGCTTTTTTCCCGCTTTCATAAGCGATCATTTTTTTCTTTGACGAAACAGCCAGCGAGGTGCCGCAGTAGGGGAGCGACATTCCCAGAGCTTCGGTGGCGCAGGCCATGGTGTTAGCGGTAAACATGCCCGAGCAGGCGCCGGCGCCCGGGCAGGCGTTGAGGGTCAGGTTTTCCAGCTCGGTTTTGCTGATCTTGCCCTGTTTGTAAGCGGCTTCGGCTTCAAAAGTATCATGAACCAGGTCGAGCCGGGTCATTTTATAACAGCCGGCCAGCATCGGCCCCGCCGTCACGATGATGGTCGGGATATTGAGGCGGGCGGCGGCCATCAGCATGCCGGGTGTAATTTTATCGCAGGCGGTTAACAGCACCAGGCCGTCAAGCTGATGCGCTTCGGCCATCGTTTCAATTTCGTCGGCGATCAACTCGCGGGAGGGCAGGGAATAATACATCCCCTTATGCCCCATGGCGATGCCGTCGCAGATCGCCGGCAAGCCAAAGGTGAAAGAGACGCCGCCGCCGGCGTGGATCCCTTTTTCGATCGCCCGCTCCAGCGAGCGCATGTCAACGTGGCCGGGGACCAGGTCGGTAAAACTCGAAGCCAGGCCGATAAAGGGCTTGCTCATTTCTTCCGGCGACACTCCGGTCGCGTGCAGCAGCGAGCGGATCGGAGCTCTTTTTTTCAGTGAATCACTTCTCATCTTTTTCCTCCTCCAATACTTCAGAGATCCATTTGAGCGCGCCGCGCGCCTCGTAAACGCCTTCTTTGATCTGGGGTTTCTTGGCCTTTTCTCCCAGGGCCATGAGATAGGCGATCTTGCCGGCGCGGGTCTTGATATTAGCCAGCCTGGTTTGCTTAAGCAGGTCCTCGCTCATATAAGGAGTGATGCCGAACGCGCCAAGCCCGTGGATCTCTTTCATCTTATTTCTCCACGACCTGCGGCGGCAAAAGCGTGACCAGGTCATCGACTTCGGCGCTGGCGAACAGATAGCCGATCAATTTTTTGAACTGCTTGAGGTCATCGGCGGTGCCGGGCTTTTTATCAACGGCGACCTTTTTCTCGTGCTGGTCGAATTCAAAGACCTGGAAGGAGGCCCCGGCTCCCTTTTGAAAGACCAGGACCCAGTGGCCGTCATCGATGCCGAGGGCCATCTTGCTGCCGTCGGGCAGGGTCAACTCTTCGTTGCGGAAAGCGACCGTGCCGACAAAATTTTTGTCCCTGAAATCGGTCTTTTCCAGATAGCCCAGGACTTTAGTCATGGGTTTATTATAGCCGAAAATAAGTTCCGAAACCAGCGCCAGTATGTTATAATTTCGCCATCATGCTGCGTTATATAACCGCCGGAGAATCTCACGGCCAGGCGTTGGTCGCCATCCTCGAAGGCTGTCCGGCTAACCTGCCGCTCTCGGCCGACGATATAGATCGCGACCTGGCCCGCCGGCAGGAGGGTTACGGCCGGGGGCCGCGCATGCAGATCGAAAAAGACAAGGCGGAGATCATTTCCGGCCTTCGGCTCGGCAAAACGATCGGCAGTCCGATCGCGATCCTTTTGGCCAACAAAAGCAAAGAGCTTTTCGATAAACCTTTCACTCAATTGCGCCCCGGCCATGCGGATCTGGCGGGAGCGCTGAAATACGACCAGAAAGACGTCCGCAATATTCTGGAACGGGCCTCGGCCCGAGAAACGGCCGGACGGGTGGCGGCCGGTGCCGTCTGCCGCCGACTCCTTCAGGAATTTAACATTAATGTAAGCAGCCGAACGGTTTCGATCGGCGGAGCCGCGTCAGAAAAAGAATGGAAAACACTGATCGACCAGGCCAGGGAAAAAGGCGATTCTCTCGGCGGGATTTTCGAGCTCATGATAACGGGCGCCCCCGTTGGCCTCGGCAGTTATGTCCAATGGGATGAACGCCTTGACGGCAATCTGGCCAGGGCGGTCATGGCGATCCCCGGCGTCAAAGGAGTCGAGATCGGCCTCGGTTTCGCGCTGGCGGACCAGCTGGGCTCGAAAGTTCACGATGAGATTTTCTACGATAAGAAAAGGGGCTTTTACCATAAGACGAATAACGCCGGCGGGATCGAAGGCGGCATCAGCAACGGCGAGTCGATCGTCATCCGGGCGGTCATGAAACCGATCTCAACGCTGCGCACGCCGCTGCAATCGGTCGATCTTGGCACTAAAGCGCCGGTTTCGGCCCACGTCGAACGCTCTGATGTCTGCGCGATCGAGGCGGCGGGCATAGTCGGGGAGGCCGTGGCGGCTTTTGAGATCGCCAGGGCCTGGCTCGAAAAATTCGGCGGCGACAGCCTCGAGGAAGTCAGGGACAATTTTTCCGCTTATCAAAAACGCGTTTCTGTGCTATAATAACTTTTAATTATGTCAGCCAAAATCAAACTTCAAAGAATGGGAACAAAAAGCAAGCCTTTTTACCGGGTCGTGATACAGGATGAGGCGGCCACGCCTTCCAGCAACGTCGTCGATGTACTGGGTAAATATCACCCTCTGGCCGGTTCAGCTACTTTTGAGGTCGACCGTGACAGAACGCTGGCCTGGCTCAAAAAGGGAGCAATGCCCACCGATCGGGTGAGGATACTATTAGGCAAAGCCGGCATTTTACCGCCCGTCGACCTGGCCGCTCTGCCCAAACGGAAGAAAAAGGCGGAAGCAGCGGCGCCCGAAGCCGCGGCGCCGGCTGAAGGCAAAGAAGCCGCACCCGCGCCGCCCGCCGCTTAAGGAGATTCGATGAAAGAACTCGTGGAATACATCGTAAAATCCCTGGTTGATAAGCCCGAAGCGGTTGATGTGCGCGAGACCCAGAGCGAAGCGGTCACGATCCTGGAGATCAGGACCGCGCCGGAGGATTCGGGCAAGGTGATCGGGCGCGAAGGCCGCATCGCCAATGCCATTCGCACGATCGTCAAGGCCGCCTCGGCCAAGGAGCAGAAAAGAGTTTCAGTCGAGATATTAACGGAGGGGAAATAATATGGCGGAAAAATCATTAGAATTAAAAAGAGTAGTCATGGTCAAAGCGATCGTCACCGAAGCATTTAAACAAAATTTGGTCAAGGAATTGGAGCGGGCCGTTACCAATCTTGACGGTCAGATGAACCAGATGGAGACGCAGAGCAAAACCTATCTCGAGGACCTCAAGAAAAAAGGGCTAATGCAAAAAGCGGCCGCCTTCAAGCATCAGCTCGACGAAGAAAGGAACCGTCAGGCCGCCTCAAAGGCCGATCTCACGATGAAGATCGAGGACGCGAAACGCCTGCAGGTCGGCAGCGAGTTTGTCCAGGGGCCGCTGGAAGGGCCGGTCCAGGTCGGTATCGGTGACAACCTCTACAAGAAGGTCGGCGGCGCGGAAATAATCGTTAAGGACGGGGTCATTCAAGAACTCCGCAACGTCTAGCCAAGCGTATTTTTAATGCGTGTTGATATCCTCACGCTCTTCCCTGAAATGTTTCAGGGGCCCTTGAGCGAAAGTCTGCTGAAAAAAGCCCGGGACAAGGGGCTGTTGAGCTTTAACCTCATTGATATTCGAGACTTTACAACCGACAAACATAAAACGGCCGATGACTCACCTTACGGCGGCGGAGCGGGCATGGTCATGAAAGCTGATGTAATTTCATCCGCGTTAAATTCCTTGGGAAAGAAAGTAGAAAGTGGAACACAGAACGTAGAACACAGGATCATTCTAATGTGCCCTTCCGGGAAGACTTTGACGCAGGAAAAAATAAAAGAATTGGCGAAGGAAAATCATTTGATCATTCTCTGCGGGCATTATGAAGGGGTTGATGAGAGGGTGAGGGGGCTGGTCGATGAAGAAATATCGATCGGGGACTATGTGCTGACCGGCGGCGAGATCCCGGCCATGGTGCTGGTCGACGCGGTGGCGCGTCACATTCCCGGGATCGTTAAAGAAGAGGAGTCGGTCCAAAAAGACTCGTTTTACGAAGGCCGGCTCGATCATCCCAGTTACACCAAACCCGAAGAGTTTGAGGGGCAGAAAGTGCCGGAGGT
>JAQUOB010000113.1 GCA_028717325.1 Candidatus Margulisiibacteriota bacterium | reverse complement strand
CCTGGGTGAATTTGTGCCGGTCAAAGTGTGGAGGGTGATAGGCCGGGCGATTGAGACGCTAGCCGAAAAGGACAGGAAGAAACAGATCGAATTAACGGTCGATTGCAGAAATAAAGACCTGGCGGTGTCCGGGGTCGAAGATCATATCTACCGGGCGGTGCTTAATTTGGTGGACAACGCGCTAAACTACACGGATCCCGGCGGCAAAGTCGCGGTTGCTTGTGGCCAAACCGACAGCGGGGTTCAGATCACCGTCACCGACACGGGCATTGGCATCGCCAAAGAGCACCTGCCGCGCCTGTTTGAAAGGTTTTATCGAGTGGATAAGGCACGCTCACGTGACATAGGCGGTACCGGCCTGGGCTTGGCTATCGTCAAGCACGTCATGAACATTCATAACGGCTCGGTCGCGGTCGAAAGCGAAGAAGCCAAAGGCTCGAAATTCACCCTTACTTTCCCTGCCTGACGGCAAGGCAGGCCCGCCGGTAACATTTAACCTCAAATTTACCTCCGTTTCATCATCCCTTAATTGACCAAGACGATAATGGTACCGTGATTACATGTTACGCAAGCTTGATATAAGGAGGTGAAGTCAGCCGGAGTAAAACGTAAAAAGTTAGGGTATCGATAAATATAATGAACGGGAGGAATAAAATGATGAGAAAACGGTTTTTAATAATATTATTGATGATAGCAGTGGCTTTGACCATGACTGCCAACGCGCAGCAAAAAAAAGTCATGACCGACAAAAAAACGGTGGCCAAAAAAGCGGTCAAGCAAACGCCCGCTCCGGTGAAAAAAACTCCCGCGGTTGTTAAACCGTCGAAAGCTGCTCCTGAAGTCGCCGCCCCGGAGGCGGCTCCGGTCGCCGAAGGAAATATCTCCGACCTGAAGGATGACATGAATAAAGCTTTAGCAGAATTAAAGGGGCAGATGGACAAAGTTAAGGCTGATAACAGCGATGCCAAAGTTGGGGGAGCCATCTTTTTTCAATGGTCAAAGTATACCCAGAACGGGACCGCCACAACCCCCAACGCGTTTGACGTCACCAGGGCCTATCTCGATTTTAAGAAGAAACTTGACTGGGGCGCCAACGTCAGGGTAACTCTTGACGTGGCGAGATTGGCGACCGCTACGACCGTTACTAAGGGGGCCGCCGGTGAAACGGTGACCGCCAATGCCAGCACCCAGCAGCTCTTTGATTATTTAAAGTATGCTTATGCCGAAATGCCGCTTAATATTTCCGCTTTACAGCTTGTGCCCTGGGAGCTGACGGCCAAGGTCGGCTTACAGCATACCGTTTGGATCGATTGGGCCGATAAGATCCTTAACCTGCGCTACATTGCCAAGAGCTTGCTCGATAATGAAGGGGTAATGAGCTCGGCTGACTTTGGCGTCGGTGGGTGGGGCAAAGTGTCGCTGCCCGGCCTATCGGATATCGAATACCAGGCCACGGCCCTGAACGGAACGGGTTATAAAGCCACCGAATCGGACAGCAAGAAAGCGGTCGGTTTGAGGGTCAACACGACAGCGTATGATGCCGGAGACAATGGCAAAGTGATCGTCGGTGCCATGGCAAATGTGGAAGGGCTGAATACCTCGTTCGATCCGAGCACTTCCAACAAACAAGCCGCACTGGAACTGGCCTATAAGCACGATCTGGGCGCCGCCAATTATGAATACGTCACCGGTTCCAAGAGTAGCAAAAAGATCGTCGGCAGCAGCCTCGGCGGTATCTTTAATATTGGCTCGGCGTTCAACTTCCTGCCCAATCTGAACGTTTTTGCCCGGGTTGACAATTATGATCCGGACACTACTCTTGCCAATAACGAGATCGCTCGCACGTTTTACGGAGTGACCTATGATTGGGGCAAGGATATCAAACTAGCGCTTGACCAGCAAACCATGCAGACTGGATCGGGCGCGACCACCGCGATCCTGTATCTGCATACGTCGGTCACATTCTAAGAAAGGAGATAAATATGAAAAAGTTATTAGCATTTTTGTTAGGGATCATTTTACTGACAGGGTCGGCCATGGCGCTGACACTTAACGGCGCCGGCGCGACCTTCCCGTACCCGATCTATTCCAAGTGGTTCTCTGATTATCAAAAGGAAAAAGGGGTTCAGATCAACTACGCGCCGATCGGCTCGGGCGGCGGTATCCGCCAGTTTACGGCCGGAGTGGTGGACTTTGGCGCCAGCGACGCCCCGATGACCGACAGCGAGATCGATAAAGCTGGCGGGGATGTTTTACATATTCCGACGGTGGCCGGCGCGATCGCCGTGGTCTATAACGCGGGGTTTGACGGCTTAAGGCTTGATGGAGAAACCCTGGCTGGGATTTTCCTGGGCGAGATCAAGAAGTGGAACGACGATAAGATCGCGGCACTCAACCCCGGGATCAGTTTGCCCGACAAAGAGATAAAAGTTGCCCACCGTTCGGATAGCAGCGGCACAACCGACATCTTTACCGGCTACCTGGCAAAAGTTGATTCACGCTGGGCTTCAAAAGTGGGCGCCGGGAAATCGGTGGCCTGGCCGGTCGGCGTCGGTGGCAAGGGCAATCCCGGAGTCGCTGGCGTTGTGAAAAATAATGATGGTTCCATCGGCTATGTCGAGCTGGCTTATGCCGAAACCAATAATCTGGCCGCCGCCAAGATGAAAAATAAGGCGGGTGTTTTTATCGCACCCTCGGTTGACGGGACGACAGCGGCGATGGCCGGCGGTCTAAATAAGATCCCGTCGGATTTCCGCGGCGAGATACTCAACCAAAAAGGCAGCAGCGCCTATCCGATCTGCGGCATGACCTGGCTGCTGGTCCACAAAAACCAATCTAATGCGGACAAAGGCACCGCGCTTAAGGATTTTCTTAAATGGGCGCTGTCCGACGGTCAGAAGTCGGCCAAAGATCTCTATTACGCGCCGCTGCCCGATTCCTTGAGAACGAAAGTGCTGGCGACGATAGATTCGATCTCGACACTATAGAATAGGTAATTGGTGACCACAAAGAGCAATCGAGGGGATGCGATCTTTCGGGCGGCGACCATGGTCTTTGCCGCCAGCATCCCCTTGCTCTTTTTTCTGATCTTTTTGATGCTGGTGTGGCAGTCCCGGTTATCGCTTTTCACTTTTGGACCTGGTTTCTTTTTTAATTCGGCCTGGAACCCGGTCAGGAACCAGTACGGCGCTCTGCCGTTCATTTACGGGACGCTGATCTCTTCGCTCCTGGCGCTGGTCATAGCCGCCCCGCTGGGGGTAGGCTGTGCGATCTATTTGTCGGAAGTTTCGACTTCCCGGTTCAAGGAATGGATTGCCACGATGGTCGACTTACTGGCGGCGATCCCTTCAGTTGTTTACGGCTTGTGGGGAATTTTTGTTTTAGGCCCGATCTTTGGCTTGAGCCTGATGAGCGCGGGGGTTCTGCTGGCGATCATGATCCTGCCGACGATCACCGCCATCTCACGCGAGGTCCTGCAGGCGGTGCCGGGGACGCTGCGCGAATCGGCGCGGGCGCTCGGGGCGACCAGATGGGAAACGATCAAGCTGTCGGTCCTGCCGCCGGCCGCTTCGGGTATCATCGGCTCGATCGTCCTGGGGTTGGGCCGGGCGATCGGCGAGACCATGGCGGTCACGATGGTGATCGGCAACCGGCCGGAGATATCCGGTTCGCTGTTGGCTCCCGGCTATTCGCTCTCGGCGGTCTTGGCGAATGAATTTGCCGAGGCATCATCGGACCTTAATTTTTCGGTCATGATCGAGATCGGTTTGATCCTGTTATTTATCACGGTCCTGGTCAACGGTTTAGCGAGGTTGTTAGTATGGAAAATGGTCAGCAACAGTCGTATTCAATAAGGAAATTCAAAGAAAAAGTTTTTTTGGCGCTGGCCTTAACAGCGGCGGTGCTGGCCGTAGTTCCGTTGATCTCGCTTTTAGGTTACGTGACGCTGAAAGGGATCACCGCGATTAATTTAGATTTTTTCCTCCATACGCCGACTCCGGTGGGTGAGGTGGGCGGTGGTATGGCCAACGCGATCGTGGGAACGTTAATGATCGTCGGGCTGGGGTGCCTCTTTAGTCTGCCGATCGGTTTGCTGGGCGGTATCTGGCTGGCCGAGTGGGGAAAAGGCAAACGCGGCTTTCTGATCCGTTACGCCGTCGATGTGATGTCGGGTTTTCCCACCATTATTTTCGGCATGTTCGCTTATATGCTCTTTGTTTTGACGATGAGGCGGTTCTCGGCGATCGCGGGCGGCTTTGCCCTCGCGCTGGTCATGCTGCCCTATATCACCAAGACGACGGAAGAGATGATCAAGATGGTGCCGCGCACGCTTAAGGAATCGGCCCTGGCGCTGGGCATCCCGGAGTGGAAAGTTATGCTGTTCGTGGTTTTGCGCACCGCCTGGAACGGTATTTTTACGGGAATCATGCTGGCGGTCGCCCGGGCGGCGGGAGAAACGGCGCCGCTCCTCTTTACTGCTTTTAATAATCAGTATTGGAACTGGCGGCTGGACCAGCCGACCGCTTCGATGACCGTGCAAATTTATAATTATGCCGTCTCGCCGTTTGAGGAATGGAACCGGATGGCCTGGGCGGGTTCCCTGGCGCTGGTCGCCATTATCCTGGCCATTACTTTGGTCGTCAGAAAGTACTCGAAGAGGGTTATCTATGGATAACATTAAAAAGAAAATCGAAGTGTTCGGTTTGAGTGCCTGGTTCGATAACAAACAGGCGCTCAATTCGATTAACATGTATATGCAAGAGAACAG
>JAQUOB010000112.1 GCA_028717325.1 Candidatus Margulisiibacteriota bacterium | reverse complement strand
TTTGAAGAACGCTTTTTGCTCGCGCGAGATCATATTCGCTTCTTCTTTGATAATTCTGTCACGCGCGGCCGTCGCGATCTCGGCATCAAGCCTTTTTTTCTCCTCTGCTTCCCACGCCTTATACCGCTCCGGCTCCCTTAGCGGATTGATCCACGGGAATTCGGGGTTCTGCTTAAAGATGCCGCCCGGCCGGGTGTCAACCAAAAAGAGCATGGCAACTGCTGCTTCGTCTGCTTTCTTCGAGACCGCGGGTGAGGGTGGTCCTTTCCTAACGCGGGCATCAACAATCGACGGATCCGAAATGACCAAACCCTTTAACCGCCGGTGAGCTTCCGCGATCTTGCTTTCCAGTTCTTCCTTTTGCCTTTGCTGGGCGGATTTTGCCTTCTCCAGATTTTCTTTGTAGAGAGGATTGGACGAGTCGTTGAAGTTCGCGGTCCAGAACTTCATATAGGCTTTATCGTATTCCCCGTTTCTATAAAGCTCTTCACCTTCTTTATTGTATCCCTCCGCCGCCTGCTTGCACTTTTCGGCATCGGTTTGTTGGGGAGCTGCCTGCGGCTGGGTAACGGTTTCTTTTTTGAAATCATAGGGCTCGTCCGGTGTTGAATAGGAGGGGGCGCTCTGTTTTGGGCAGGTTTCGCCCGGACCGTGCTGTCTGCCGCATTCGTTGCACCAGTAACCATAATCCTGGCCTTCGTCCGCCTGGGTCGCGATATAACTGAACAAGAGGATGGTTGAAGCAATAAGCAGGAAGAATTTAAGTTTTGACATGCTTACTTTCCCCAAAACTTGTCCGCTTCTTCTTCCATCTTTTCCAGCCGGTCATAATAGTCGGGGAATTCGTTAAGATGGGCGAGGGCGATCTTGCCGGTAATTACCGGATCGTCATTGGTGACATTGATAGCGGGGTCGATCAAGCCATGCTCGAGCTCAACATCCATCCCGCGCCGAAATTGGTCTACGTCAAATTTATCCCACTTGATCCCGATCTTGTCCCCGATTCCCTTTGCTTCTTCCGCGCTAAAATGTTTTTTGCCAGACATGATGTTCCTCCTATTAATTATTCCTCGGTTGCCGCGAGAGCTCCACTCGGTTGGCCGCGACAACCGCTGCCGCGATGCCCCACATCGCGGCGGCCTGGGCGAAAATATAGATCAGGACCTGCACCCCTGACGCCGTCTGCGAAGCGAAAGAGATGTTGCAGGCGGTCAGGCTGAAATGCATCACCATCATCACCAGCAGGCTGCCGGTTTGTTCATAGATCCAGACCATCAGGATGCGGAAGGGCGGCAGCTGCCCGATCAGGTAGCTGATTCCTGCTATGACCGCATACAATGTCGGGTTCAGATCGCCGGAGTAGGTGCGGATCGCCCAGATATCGTTCGCCATGATATGCCACGCTCCCCAGAGTACGCCGACCATCAGCCCGGTCAGCAGAACGTTGTAGCGCAGCCGCAACTTCGGTATGGCAAAGCCGAACCAGCCGAGTTCTTCGCAAATGCCGACCAGGATCCCCGACATGACGCCGAGGAAGACCATGGAGGATCCGTTGGGACCAAGGAAACCGAACTGGTAGACCGGCGAGAAGAGCGTCATGACATATTGGACCGGCAGCATCACCGCCGGCGCGGTCAGCAGCGCGATCGCGTACCATTTAACGCCGACGCGCCACTTGAGCAGCCGGGCCCAGAGTTCGCGGTAACCGGGCCGGCCGTTGACCAGGCCGGTCAGCAGCAGGCCGGAAATGCTCGGGCCGCCGAGCATCGCCAAGATCGCGACCGGCAGCTGAGCGTTCGCCTCCGCCGTCGTCGCCGGCATCCCGTTGAAGGCGATCAGCAAAAGGATGAGCCCCCAGGAGATCAGGAACGTCAGGGCGAAGTAGGTCAGTACCGGATATCGTTTGATAAAGGCTGAAATACTCATAAAATTATTTTACCCCTCCTTCATAAATAAATTGCCGTTAGCCGCGGCGACCGCGGCAACGAAAATCCACAGCACAACGGCGAATACCCAGCCAAAGATCAAGAAGGAGGCCCCTGTTTCAAGAGGCCTGAGGATGATGGTCGTACTGGCGGTGTAACTCAAGTGCATGAGCGTTGTTAACAAAAGACTCCCTGTCCGGTCAAAGATCCATACCAGCAGAATTCTGTAGGCGGTCAGTTGCGCGATACTGAACAAGAAATACTGGGCGAAGAAGAACGGTAGGGGGATAGTTCCGGAATAAACGCCGCTTATCCAGAGGACCTGCAGGAAGTGCCACACTCCCCAGAGGACGCCTACGATGAGCCCGGTCGTAAGGATGCTGTAACGCTGTCTCATCCGGGGTACAGCAAATCCTGTCCAGCCTATCTCCTCCAAGATCGTTGTCAGCCCCGCCGCGATGCCGGTCAATAGAATGACAACCTTGTTTTCCGCGGTGAATAGCGGGCAGGTTTGCGAAAGGGCGAAGAGTACCGCCGCTACCATGAGCGGCGCAGGCAGGAGCGCGGCCGCGTACCAGCGGGCGCCTACCCGCCACTTGAGAAATCGGGAGAAGAGCTCGCGCAGGCCTGCCCGTCCAGCGGCGAGGCCGGTCAACAGAAGTCCTGCTATGGCAGGGCCGGTTAGCATCAATATGATCGCAAGCGGGAAAACCGTCTCGAATTTCTGTTGGGTGCCAGGGAAACTTCCGGGACCCAGCACTAGGAGGAAACCGGTCCAGGAGACGGCGAAGGTTAGAACGAAGTAGGTAAATACCGGATATCGTTTAATAAAAATTGAGAGACTCATAGTTCCCCTTACTTTTTCGTTAATGCCCGGTTGACGGCGATCATGATCGCCATACTGCTCCCCGAAGCGCTGGTGACGGCATCGACTTTGGGGGATTGAGCCTTAACTATCCGGTTGGTCATATCGGATGCCTCATAGCCGGGGCCGCATTTCTGCTCCACGATCTTGACCTGCTCGATCCGGTGGCGTTTTACCACGACATCAACCTTGACCGAAACGAGGAAATCACCAAAGCTCCCGGTGTAAACGCCATCCGCCACTTTAGCCAGGTCGACCGGCTTGAGGCTCTCGTATTGATACTTTACATTGCTGGCCATTGACTGAAAGCGGACATAGAACGCTCCGATAACGCAAATGATCACCAGCACGATGACAGCGGCAACGATCCCGATCTTTTTTAGCATGATTTTTCCTCCTTACCAAATAATTTCTGGGCCGGGCAGCCCAGTTCCCGTTGTTTGCAATTGGGGCAGAGGAGGCAGCTGCGCATATAACCGGTGACCGGCATGGCCAGAACGGCTATGGCAATGATCAGCGCCAGGGTCAAGAAATTAAAGCGGATGAATAAATAAATTATTCCTCCAAGCAGAGGGACGAGAAATACCAGAAGATCGGGAATAAGGTCTTTCCATCCAATGGCCCTTTCCGGGAATATCTTGGGATTGCCTTTCTTGAAAAATAGAGGGACGATCTTCCCCTTGCCTGTGCCGCAAAGCTTGCCGTAATAATAACAATACCGGCATGACATGGCCAGAACGCGGTATTCCGCCCAGAGGCAAAAAAGGAGGTAAAGTAAAACAGCGATAAGCCCAAATCCCGATAAGAGATATGCGCCAATGATGTAGATCGCTAATAATAATAAGACAGATAGCAAAGAGGTTAAGACGGGATAATTGTCGTGGCCGGTTTGGTCTGCCATTATGCTTCCTCCTGATTAAATGATCTTTACGGTCTTGACCGACGAATGCAATCCCTTCATGATCTTTATCTTGTTCTTTTTGACATTATGTTCTTCGGCCAAAGCGTCTATTAAAGCATCATTCGCTTTATCGTCAATTTCCGGCGAAGCGTAATAGAACCGCGTCCCTTTTAATTCATTATGGTCCGCGTTGAGCACCACTTTTATTTCAACCAGTATTTCTGTCATGATGGTCTCCTTTCTGTCCTTTATTATACTATATGCGATCTTTCTGTTCAGTTAGTGAGAACCAGGTTATGCAGTCGTAGGGTACGCCATCCTCATTAACGAGCACTTTTTCAACCGCCGATATTTTGATCGCGATCCCATACTTGGCGAATAGATCCCTAAGTTCAAGATAGATCATGTCCCGATTGGCGATATCGCGAACGGCATTATTTATCCTGGCAAAGGGGATGGGGGAGGCAGAACGGGCGGCGGCGGTGAGCCGGCGGGAAAAAGTATCGTCTGTGCCAAACGCCAAAACCAGCCGGCCAATGGACAGGGTCTTAAAGCTGTTAAGCGGCAAGTCCTTTTTTATCCTGTCCAATATTATTGCGGCCATCTGGAGTTGTTCTTTCAGCGGAAGGGTCGAGTCCGACCGGAAACGAAGGACCTTCTCATTTATTTCGGTTTGATAAACAGTAAAGCTGATCTTTTTGCTGTCACTGCCGATCAGACTGTAGACCGTTTCGCCATATTGAGGATTGGGCTTTACCAAAATTTGAGGGCCTCTCGGCATAGAAAGGAAAAGCGCAAGCGCGCCAAGCAGGACCAGCGCGATGATAGCTATCAGCCATGATTTAAGACGCAGATTGGTCCCTCATCTTTTGGAAGATCAGGCGTTCGTGGAGAAGCTCGGCCGCCTTTCCGACACAGCCGACGCAGGAGAGTTTTTTTAATTTCCGTATTACATCGCACTTGCCGGAGCCGGCCGCTTCGATGAATTTTACCTCAAGCTCGCCTACTTTTTCCGGGTCGTATTCTCTTAGTATCGACTTGGCCGCGCATAAGGCGCCGCATTCGTTGTTCGGAGAGCG
>JAQUOB010000111.1 GCA_028717325.1 Candidatus Margulisiibacteriota bacterium | reverse complement strand
AAAGGCGATCAGGATCGTGCCCAGGTGCTTGATATAAATGTTCCAGGAATCAATAAAAGGTTTGCCGATATTCATATTATTTCTCCTTATAATTTCTGCTTGCCGGTTAATTTTGTGTAAGCTTCCAGGTACTTTTCTCTGGTCTTTTTCACCACCTCCTCGGGTAGTTCAGGCGCCGGGGGCTCTTTGTTCCATTTGATCGACTCCAGGTAGTCCCGGACAAATTGTTTATCGTAACTGGGTTGTGAGCGGCCGATCTCATATTTGTCTTTGGGCCAAAAACGGGACGAATCGGGCGTCAGCATCTCGTCAATGATAATGATCTCGCCGTTATAAAAACCGAACTCAAACTTCGTGTCGGCGATAATAATCCCTTTCTTATCGGCGTGATCGGTACAGGATTGGTAAAGCTTGATAGTCTTTTCTTTTAATGTTTGCGCGGTTTCCTGGCCGACCAGATCAACGACTTCATCAAAGGTGATATTGAGGTCATGTCCCTGCTCTGCCTTGGTCGTCGGCGTAAAGATCGGCTCCGGCAGTTTGGCCGATTCCTGCAGGCCGGCCGGCAATTTGATCCCGCAGATCGACTGCGAGCTCTGATATTCTTTCCAGCCGGAGCCGGACAGATAGCCGCGCACCACGCATTCGACCGGTATCAGTTCGGCCTTGCGGCCGATGACCGAGCGTTTATTCAATTTGGATTTGAAAGGCCGAAGTTCGGCCGGAAATTTATCGGCGTCGGACTCAATAATGTGGTTCTTGATGATGTTCTTCGTGAAATCGAACCAGAACAGCGAGATTTGCGTCAGGATCGCGCCTTTGTCGGGAATGCCGTTCGGCATGACGGAATCAAAAGCGGAAATGCGGTCGCTGGCGACCAAAAGCAACGAATCACCAAGGTCAAAGACGTTCCTGACTTTGCCCTTTTTAAATAACTTTATGCCCGGCAGCTCGATGTCGAGTAGCACCTGCTCCATCAGGACGATTATAGCATTTTTTGGCAAATAAAAAAGGGATAAAATATCGAGCTTAAACCGACGGCTTAAACATCAGCCAGAGGAACTTTGGGAGAGCCAGTTGTCTTTTCCACCTTTGCGGCTCGGTCAAGAGCCGGTAAAGCCACTCTATATACAAGGCCTGAACCCATTTTGGGGCCCTTTGCTTGCGGCCGGACAGGACATCCAGACTGCCGCCGATGGTCATCCCCACGGTTGCTCCTAATTCATATAGGTGCTGATTCAGCCATTTTTCCTGGCGTCCGGCGCCCAGTCCGACAAAGAGCAGGTCGGGATCGGCTTCTTTGATTTTTTTAACGATGCCGGTTTCGTCACCCGCGTTAAAATAGCCGTTTTGAGTGCCGGCTATGACGAGGCCGGGAAACCTGTCTTTAATTTTTTTTGCCGCCTCTTCGGCCACTCCGGGAGCTCCACCTAGAAGAAAGACCCGGTAATTATAATCCGCTCCGATCTCTAAAAGTTTCAGCATCAGGTCGATGCCGCTGACCCGCTCTTTTAAGGGCCGGCCGAGAATTTGCGAAACGACCACCATGCTGATGCCGTCGGCCACCCGCAGATCGGCGGAGTTGATCAGCTTTTTAAATTCAGCGTCGGTTTGGGCCGCGACGATCATTTCGGGGTTCGGGGTCACGACCACGCGCGGCTTGCCTTCGATAATAAAATGCCTGACGATCTCGGCCGCTTCGGTCAGGGTGACGTTATCAACTTTTATTCCAGAAAAATCAATTGTTTCCATATTGCTATTTGGAAACCTGCGACTAAACGTCGCGGTTTCCAAAATAAAGGAACCGAGACGTTCAGTCTCAGGTTCCTTTATTTTCCTTTAATTCTTTTTCGATCTCTTTTCTTTCTGCTTCTTTCTTTTTGGCCCGCTCTCTCTGCTTATCTTTTTCGGTCGGAATGACCATGGTCATGATCTTGCGGGTCGGTTGGGCCCAGGCCCGGAGCTTGGGGAATTTTGTCCTCGGCATTTTTCCTTTCATGACCATAATATTATAACCGAGATTTTGGCGTTATGATATAATCTATTCATGGAAATCAGCCCGCTGGCCGGCAAACTAGCCCCAAAATCATTATTAATAGACGTTCAGGCTTTGTTGGACCGCTATTATGAATTGAAGCCCGACCCCGCTGATCAGCGCCAACAGGTCAGTTTCGGCACTTCTGGCCATCGCGGCACCTCGCTAAGGGGGACTTTCAACGAAGACCACATCCTCGCCATTGCTCAGGCGATCTGCGAATATCGCCGAATGAAAGGCATAAACGGCCCTTTATATCTGGGTAAAGATACCCATGCCCTTTCCGGTCCGGCCCAACAAACCGCCCTGGAGGTCTTGGCCGGCAATGGCGTTGACGTGTTCATTCAAGCCAATAACGGTTTTACCCCCACCCCGGTCATCTCTCATGCCATCCTGACTTATAACCGGGGCAGAAACACAGGCCTGGCGGACGGCATCGTGATCACTCCCTCCCACAATCCGCCCGAAGACGGGGGCTTCAAATACAATCCAACCAACGGCGGCCCGGCCGACACGGATGTTACCAGGTGGATCGAGACCCGCGCCAATGAACTGCTCAAGAGCGGCAATAGCGAAGTTAAACGGGTCGATCATAAGGCGGCCTTGAAAGCTGAAACGACGCACTCTTTTGATTTTATCCAGCCCTATGTTGCCGATCTCGACAGCGTGATCGATATGGCAGTGATCCGTTCAGCCGGCTTATCGATCGGTGCCGATCCGATGGGCGGCGCCGGGCTGGCCTTTTGGGCGCCGATCGCCAAAAAATATAATCTAAAGATCGATGTCGTTAATCCGAATTATGATCCGACTTTCAGTTTTATGACGGTTGATTATGACGGCAAGATCAGGATGGACTGTTCCTCACCTTGTGCTATGGCGGGCCTGGTGGCGCTAAAAGACAAATACGATATCGCTTTCGGCAATGACACCGATTTTGACCGGCACGGTATCGTCACCCCTTCGATCGGGCTGATGAACCCCAATCATTATCTTTCTGTTGCAATCTGGTATTTATTCCAGCACCGCAACGGCTGGAGCCGGGATGCGGCGATCGGCAAAACCCTGGTCAGCAGCAGCATGATCGACCGCGTCGCCGACCTCCTGGGACGAAAATTATTTGAGGTGCCGGTCGGTTTTAAATGGTTCGTTAACGGCCTGATCGGTGGGACTTACGGTTTCGGCGGCGAAGAAAGCGCCGGCGCCTCCTTCCTCCGCAAGGACGGGACGGTTTGGACGACCGATAAGGATGGCTTCATCATGGACCTTCTGGCGGCAGAGATCACCGCCCGGACCGGCAAAGACCCGGCCCAGCACTATCAGGAATTGACTAAAATGTTCGGCTCGCCGGTCTACCAGAGGATCGATGTGGACGCCACACCAGAGCAGGCGGCGGCTTTGAAAAAGCTGACTCCCGGCCAGATCAAAGAAGATAAACTCGCGGGCAGTCCCATTATTTCGAAACTAAGCCGGGCGCCGGGCAATAATGCCGAGATCGGCGGCTTGAAACTCGTGGCCGAGGACGGCAGCTGGGCGGCGATGCGGCCGTCCGGCACGGAGCCCAAATATAAGATCTACGCGGAAAGCTGGACCGGAGCCGATCACCTGCAAGCCGTGCTAGAGGACGCCCAACGGATAGCCGGCTCGGCTTTTAAAACCGCCGGCTTGTAAATTGCAAAGGAGAAATTATGTCGGATAAATTTGATCGGTCCCAAAGCTTTCTCGAACTCAAGAAATATAAACAGGCCTATAAGCCGGACCTCAAGACCTCATTTATAAGACGCGCGGTTAAGACCGAGCATCTCTATTTTGACTATTCCCGCCAGCTGGTCGATGAAACCGTGATCGGCCTGCTGCTCCGTTTAGCCGAAGAGACGGGCCTGCGGGCGAAGATCAAAGATATGTTCAACGGCAAGAAGATAAATGTAACCGAAGGCCGTCAGGTCCTGCATGTTGCTTTGCGCGACCCGGCCAACCATCCGGAGGTCAAAGAGGTCCTGGCCATGATCAAGCAATTTGCCGCGCAAAATCAGTTGAATAATATCGTGGCCATCGGCATCGGCGGCTCATATCTGGGCCCGGAATACTTGGCGGAAGCTTGCGCCCCCTATGCGATCAAAAGGAAAAAGCTGGTCTTTGTTGCCAATGTTGACGGGACCGATTTTGCCCGGAAGACGGCCGGGCTTGATCCCGAAGATACGCTGGTGGTGGTGATCTCCAAGACCTTTACCACCGCCGAAACGATGAAAAATGCCGAAACCGCTAAGCGATGGTTGCAATCATCACTCGGTTCTTCACCTGACATTATTAAAAAACATTTTGCCGCGGTTTCGACAGCCAGGGATAAAGTTGAGGCCTTTGGGATCGACCCGGAAAATATGTTCGGTTTCTGGGACTGGGTCGGCGGCCGCTTTAGTGCGACCTCGGCTGTCGGCGCGGTGCCGCTTTCACTCTATCTCGGTTATGATAACTTCGAACAGATACTTAAAGGTGCCAACTGGCTGGATACGCACTTTCTCCATGCTTCGTTTGAAGATAATATTCCTGTTCTTTCGGCTTTACTGGATATCTGGAACATCAATTTTCTGGGCTATAAAACCAGGGCCTTGCTCCCCTACTTCCAATCGCTGGGCAAACTGCCGGCCCATACGCAACAAGTGGAAATGGAGAGCAACGGCAAGTCGGTCGATCTTGAAGGCAATCCACTATCGTTTGATACGGGCGAAGTTGTTTTTGGCGAACCGGGGACGAACGGCCAGCATTCTTTCTATCAGCTGATTCATCAGGGAACGCAGATCGTGCCCT
>JAQUOB010000110.1 GCA_028717325.1 Candidatus Margulisiibacteriota bacterium | reverse complement strand
CAGGCCGAGGCGGGGACTAAAGAAGCTTTTGACACACGATGACAAATTTGTTAAAATAAGAGTATGGAAAAGATCGAACTCGAAGCCAAACAAAGGGAAGAAGTCGGCAAGCATTTAAATAAGATCAGGAAACTGGGTCTGATCCCGGCCGTAGTTTACGGCAAGAAAATTAAGCCGCTGTCGATCGCGGTCGATCGGAAGATTTTTGTCAAAAATATACTTGAATCCGATTCCGGCATGAACGCTATTATCTCGCTTAAATTGGAAGGCAAGAGCAAAGATATCCCTGTTTTGACGCACGAAGTCCAGCGGAATAATCTGACGGACGAGATACTGCACGTCGATTTCCGCCACATCGTCATGGATGAGGCCTTAAAGACCAAAGTGCCGGTTGAATTGACGGGTATACCGATCGGAGTCAAAGAGAGCGGGGGCGTGCTGGTGCACGGCTTGCGCGAAGTCGAAGTCGAATGCTTGCCCGGCAATATTCCCGATAAATTTGAGATCGATGTTGCTGTCTTGAAGATCAATGATTCTTTCCATGTTTCCGACCTGCCCAAGATCGCCAAAGTCAAAGTTTTAACTAATCCCAGCGAGATGATAGCCAACTGCTCGCCGCCGACCAAAGAAGAAGAAGTGGCCGCGCCCGTGCCGACGCCGGGTGAAGTCCCGTCTGAAGTCGGTGTGGCCGAAGCTGTGGCTGATGATAAAGTCAAGGAGAAAGCTGCTCCCGGCGCGGCTCCCGGCAAGGCAGCCGGACCGGCCAAAGCCGAAGCCCCGGCTGCTGCCAAAGCCCCAACTGCTGCCAAAGCCGAGAAAAAGTAATGCTTGTACTCCGAAGCTTTCAGAGCGGAGCACAAGTTTTTCCCATTTTGACACGATAAATTAATATATGGGAGAATTTACAACTGAAGGCGGGGGAGTCCATCCGGGCAAACCCATTATCTGGCCGACCGGCAAACCTACGAGTTCAGCGGTAAGCAGTGCGTCGGAAGCAGAATCGGCCGGGGGAGTGCGTGGTGTGCCGCCGAGAGCGGCGCCGACCCGACCCGGAGAGGTTGGCGCGCCGGCTGAAGCGGCTCCGGCTGGAGCGCCGGCGGGCGGACGAGCGGCCCCATCCGTCGCGCGACCGTTAACCGTCGAAGATATTCGTTCCCACCTGCTTTCCCTGCAGATCGAACCCAACGATTTAAATACAAAATTAGCTTCGCTGATGCTGCGCAACGGCCTGGAAGTGTCCCGCGGCAATATGGTCAAGATCTTAACTATGCTTCAGGGCACCGATAAGTCCTCGGCCATGCAGGAAGCTTCGGTCCTATTATTAATGAAAGGGATCGATTCACCCGAAGCGGTCAAGATCCTGGGCCAATTTTTCTCGGAGAATCCCGCCCAGGCGGCCCAGATGATGGCTCTGCATGAAGGCCTGGGTAATTTAACCTCCGCCCTGGGCATGGGCAAAGGATTGTTAGACCCGACCTTGATCGCTCAACTGACCGCCTTGCTCGGTTCGTTCGATTCCACTCTCGAAAGTATCACCAATAAATTCGCCAGCAAGGGGAAGGCCTTCAGCCGCGGCGAAGCGGTCAACGATATGCGGGCTTTGAAAGCCCTGCTTCAGGGTCTGCAGAACAAGGCGCCGTCTTCGGACAGCGCGCCGGCCCAGGCGCTCTCTTCGGCCCTCATGGAATTCCAGGGCAAACTCGACGGCTTGATGCAGAACATGGTAGCGCAGGCGATCCTTTCGCAGAGCGGCCGGTCGGAGGTCAATTACCATTATCAGCAGATCCCGAACGCCATGACCAACCCGCCGAAAGATTTTGAGATCGTGATCAAGCGCGAGGGCGAGGGCAAGGACGCCCACATCGACCCGCGCAACACGCAGGTCGTCATGTCGATGGAAACCGAGAATATGGGCAAAATGGTGGTTTCCATGATCGTCAAGGACAATAAGGTTTACGTGATCTTTGTTTTTAACGAAAAGAATTACGGCGATCAGGGCCGCTCGTTGATCGCCAAGGATTTCGGCGAGTTCCAGCAAAAGCTGGCCGACAAAAATTTTCTGATCACCGGCTACCAGGTCAAGGTCGATTCGGCGATGGCCAACATCAAACCTTATCTTATCCCGATGCTGCCGCGGTTGGAAGATCTGCTGAAAAGGATCGATCTAGAGGCATAATATTATGGCAGAAGAGAGAATCAAAGGTCCCGGCGAAGAGATCGAGGGAGCGAAAGAAAAGGCGACGGCCGAGCGTAAGACGGCGGTCGCCCTGCGCTATGATATCGACCGCGATAAGGCGCCGCTGATCATCGCTTCGGGCCGGGGCCCGGTGGCCGATGAGATACTGCGCATCGCCGAGGAGAACAAGATACCTCTTTACGAAGACCCCGAACTTTCCAAATTGCTGACCAAGCTTGAGCTGGATACCGAGATCCCGGCGGAACTCTACACGCTGGTGGCCGAGGTCCTCTTTTTCGTCTACAAGCTCGACAAGATGGCCGAAAAACGCGAACGCATGGTCACCCGCTTAAGAGAAGAAGAAAAAGAAAAGAAAAGACCGTAATCGCCTTTTGTTGCCCCGCCTCCTTTTGCCCCCACAAATTATCTTTGAATAAACGGAATTATGATGTTAAAATAACGAACGTTGCGGCAAAGGGAGTATTTTAATTTTATGTCTAAAAAGCTGTTGGTCGTTTTTTTGTTGGTTGCCGGTCTTCTATTATCTGCAAGCTACGCCCAGAAACTGACCCCTCAGACGATCAAAAAAACGAAAGCGGAGATCGTAAAGCTCCAAGATGAAGTCAGTCGTCTGAAAACCAAATTAAAAACGGCTAAAACGAAGCAGCTGAAGACGGACATCCTTGATAAGATCGATCTCGATCAGGCGAGGATCGCCAAACTTAAAAAGCTGATCTACCCCAAGCCGGCGGCCAAAAAACGGCTGACCCGAGCCGCAACCGTGGAGGCGATCTCAACGCTCGAGGCGATCGGGCCCGAGGAGACGGTTTCAACGGAGTCGGGCCGGGAAAGACGGAAGATCGGCATCCGGACCGAAATCGGCGTGGTCGGCGGCTTTTTTGCGGGCACGACCGGCCTGCTGGGCGAGGTCAGAGTGCCGCTCAACGTGATCTTAGGTCCGGCCGCAACGGCTCTGCGCGCATCCGGCGGACTGGCCCAGACGATATCAACCGACCGGCGTTTTGTTCCGCTCAACCTTGACCTGATCTTTAATTTCCCGCCCGGCTGGTTCAGCGGCGTTGAGAATTATGTCGGAGCCGGTTTGAACTATGTCGTTTTGACGACGGGACAGAAACAGGGGACGGTGGGCGGGGAATTGTTTTACGGCATTCAGAGCGAAGGGTTCGGCGGGATCGTTTTCGGTGAAATGGGTTTCGGGATCCTGCGCACCGGATTTTCCCCCTCAAGCAAGGGTGTGACCATCATGGTCGGCTTTAGGGAGCCGATGGGCTTTTGATGAAATACCATCTTGACAAATAAGAGACGACTGCTATAATCGCTAGCAAAAGGAGGTGAAAATATATAATGAAGAGATTAATCGCTCTATTAGTGGTATTAGGATTCTTCGTCGGCGTCGTGAGCATGTCTGACGCGGCTACTGCACCGGCCAAAAAGGCACCTGCAAAGGTTGTCAAGAAGGTCGTGAAGAAAGTCGTCAAGAAGGCCGTGAAAAAGGCTCCTGTGAAAAAGGCAGCCCCGGCTCCTGCTCCCGTAGCGCCAGCTCCACCGCCACCGCCGGTTGCTCCAGTCGCACCAGCTCCTGTTGCCGTTAAAGCGGCACCTTCGGCTGCGTTGTTCGGTTGGGGTTTGAACACTGCTTGGACCGGTTCATATTTAATGACCGGAAAAGGCAAGATCAACGGCTGCTTGGGCGCCTCAGCCAGTGTCGTCCTCGACGACATGTTTGGGCTGGGCAGCATGGTTGGACTTTCAGCCAATGCTGTGAAATGGAAGGTTGGTGCGGGCGCACTTTACGGCGTCGATATCAACGGCAGACGCATTCAGGCGTTACCCGTGTCATTCGATGGCGTCGTGATGCTCCCGGCCGACTGGATGGGTGGTATGTCAACTTATGTTGGCGGCGGCTTGAACTACACCGTTTATGGCTCGGGCAAAACAACCGGGGCCTACGGTGCGCAAGTCTTCGTCGGCCTGTTGACGGACCTTGGTATGGGAATGGGCAAAACCGGGTTTGAACTCGGTTGGTCCGCGATCCGCGCCAATGGTTCAACACCTGCGCTTTCCGCCAAAGGTTTAACTTTGTCGGTCAGCCAGATGCTGACTCTATAAAGATTACGGGGACCTGACTTTTTTAAAGAAAACATGGATACTTTAAACGGGTTGGTCCCCGTTTCTTTTTTATTGATCTTACTAATTTTTTAATCCCTAATCCGCACGAATATAAATTATTCTCGAATTTCTCCGAATCGGTCACTAATCGCGCGAATTATCCGAGCTCATACATGATGGAAGAGAGGACAGCTAAACCGGCCGTTTCGGTCCTTAAAATCCGTTTGCCCAGACTGACGGAAATAAGACCGGCATTTTTGGCCGATGCAATTTCCTTTTCGGAAAAACCGCCTTCGGGGCCGATCAGTACTAAAATGGTGGTTAGGTTGTTAGGTGGTTGGGTGGTCAGGATGAACCTTAAAGTTGTCTCTTTTTCCGATTCCCAGGGGATGAGAGCCAGATCGAATTGATCTTTTAACTTTAAGACATCTTCAAATTTAGATAATGGCGAGATTTGCGGAATGATCGCTCTCTTTGACTGTTCGGCGGCCTCCTTGGCGATCTTTTGCCAGCGCGGAAGCTTCGCCTCTTTGGCGACCGAGCGTTCACTCATCATGGGAATGATCTT
>JAQUOB010000109.1 GCA_028717325.1 Candidatus Margulisiibacteriota bacterium | reverse complement strand
AAAAAGGCCCCGGGTTTTACCCCAGGGCCTTAATTTTTTCAGAGTCCTTTTTATTAGAACCGGCTGAAATCGCGTCTTGGGCCGCGGTCGCGGCTTTCCGACTTGGGCTTGGCTTCGTTGACCGTCAGATCGCGGTCGCCCCACTTTTGCCCGCTCATCGCGGCAATAGCTTTTTCGGCGTCAGCGTCTTCCATGTCGACAAATCCGAAGCCGCGGGACTTGCCCGTGAACTTATCAGTAACGACCCGGGCGGACAACACGTTGCCGAATTCAGAAAATTTAGCTGAAAGCTCGGCATCGGTGGCTGACCAGGGCAAATTACCTACGAATATGCTCTTCATGTCATTGCATCTCCTTTGAATTATTTTTCTGCTGGTTAATGATGTTGTGGGGACCGACTGGCGGAACACACTAAGAGAAAAAGGCGCAGAGACTTTCAACTCAAAACAACCATTAAACTCGACTCTTGTATCTTACACTACTATCGTACCGATTGCAAGCGGATTTCACTGAATTTATAAAATCAGCGTTTATCCAAGTCGGCCAGGATGTTGGTAGCGTCCTGACTCGGGTCAACGTTTTCATAGGTTTTGACGATCTCCCCTTGCGGATCGATGAGGAACGTCGTACGTTTGGCCACGCCGACTTTCGCAAAACCCATAAAGACGCCGTAATCCTTGACGACCTCCCCTTTTTCATCGGAGAGGATATCGAAGTTGAGGTGGTGCTGATCGTAGAATTTCTTATGGCTCTCAACCGAATCCATGGATATTCCTATTACCTCCGCCCCTTTCGCCCTGATCTCGGCAATAAAGTCGCGATAACTGCAGACCTGCGTGGTACAGCCGGGAGTAAAATCTTTGGGATAAAAGAAAAGCACCAGCCACTTTCCCTCGTAATCTTTCAGCTTGTGGGGTTGGCCGTTCTGGTCCGGCAAACTAAAACTCTTGGCTTTCATAATGCGATCTCCACCACTTCGGCTTTGCCCAGCGGCCTGGACGCGTTGAGGCGGAGCAGTTGGCCGGCGATGATGCCGAGGTCGGGTTCGTGGCCGACGATCAAAAGATTGCCGGCGTCGCGATGCTCGTCTTCTAACTGTTTGATCTTTTCCACGTCGGCGCCCGGCGACAGCCGCCGTTCCCGAATAACTTTGCCGTCCAGGCCCAAAACCGTTGCCGCGATAGCGGCCGTTTCACAGGCGCGAACATAGGGCGAGGTCAGGACCAGGTCGATACTTTCATCTTTTTCCGCCAGCTTTTCTTTTAGCTTATTGGCCGAGACCCTGACTTGCAGTTTGCCGGCTTCCGTCAATGTGCGGTCGGCATCCTTCTTCATCACCTGTTCGGATGTCTCGGCTTCCGCGTGGCGCATCAGGAAAATTTTCATTTTTTACCGAAATAGATGTTCGCGACGGCCCAGAAGATCGAGAGACTGGCGATCAGGAACAAGCTATCGAGGAGATCGGCAGAAACGCCGATCGACATAAACCTGGCCAGGTCATAAAAAACATAGACGGCAAAAGTCAGCGCGATAAACCAGCCGTAAGCTTTCTTTTGGACGGCGCCTAAAGCGATGCCCAGCAGGGCGACTCCCGCTTCGAGCAGCAGTGAACCTAAATGCAGAACGTTCATATCAGCTTCTCCTTTTCCAACACTCAAAAACTGCCTAAAAAACTACTTGATACCGAGCGATTCAAGATTATGGACCGAGAGGAATCCGCAGAGCTTGCAGGACATGACGGCGCCGTTCAGGGGCGAATCGGTCTCACCTAATAAGACAAATGATTTGTTGCCGCAGCGGGGGCATGGCAGGTCGGCCTTGCGGATCTCCAGCGCCTTTAATATCTCGCTCTTTCTTTCTTCACTGACCTCTTTCATCTTTCCACCTCCTCTTAGGGAATGTTTATTTTTATGGAAGTATTATTCGCTTAACCAAGCCGGCGGCGCTTCGGTGCCGCTGTCTTCTTCTTTCTCGCTTGTGGGTTTGACTTCGGCGGCTTTTTTCTTGGCGTAGACCGGCCGCGTCTTGTGGGCGGTCAAGGCCGGAGCAGCTTTACCGGCGTCAAGCTTTGCCCGTAAAACGCCGAGCTCCTGTTCCTGTTTGTCTTTTAAGGCCTGTATCTCCACCGCCTGTTTTTCTTTCAGGGCGATGATCTCCGCTTCCATTTTGGCCCTCAGCTCGTCCTGGCTCGCTTTGCCTTCGGCCGTCATCTCTTTCACGATCGGCTTCCATTTATTTTCAACATAGAGCCAGGAGTCGCCGGTCTCTTTATCCAGCATGATGACCCGGCGTCCGCCAAACCCTAAAATTCCCCGGTTTTCTGAATAGATCTGATACTTGGGGCCTTCGGCCAGCAGGGCGGCAGCGAACAAAAGCAGTAAAAACGAGGCCAAAACCATTCTTTTCATCTTGATCCCTCCCAAATAAATTGTGAGGTTAATCCTGGTTAATCCCTGTTGTTATTTTAGCATACTTTTCGTTTGGAAACCAGCGACTGAACGTCGCGGTTTCCAAATACAATCAAACCGCGAAGTTTATTCGCGGGTTTCGATTTATCTAGAAGCCGAGGAGCTCGTTCACCAGGATCAGGTTCAGCCGGGGCGCCGGGTCCTGGTTGATGATCAGCATTTTATTGACTGCGCTGCCCTTGCCGTAAGCTTTCATCGCTCTGGCGTTTTCCAGCGGCAGGACATATTCGTAAATTCTTTTATTGCCCTCTTCCCTGTCCTTGACGATCTTGTGCGTGCCGGCGACCCAGATGACGTGGTCGGCGCCAAAGGCGTAACCGGGCAGTTGACTGCCGGATTGTGAAGCGATCATGACGTGCCCGTCTTCGGTGATCGCGTGAACACTGCCCACCGACCATTCGGGGGCCGAGCCCATCATTTGCATCTGCCGGTTCTCCGTTTTCCTGTCCATCGCCATTAGCTTGTTCCGGACGGAATTATATTTGCCTGATTTTATAAGTTCATCAACAATGTTCAATTGAATCAGCGTAGTTGAAGAGTTATTCATCACCTCGGCACCCTGGGGCAGCAATTCGAAAAACTTTTGCCTAGCTTCCGCGCCGGTGCCAACGTAATAAGTCGTGATACCGCTGGCCTTTAAAGCCGCCATTGTTTTTTCAACTGTCGCTTGATCGGCTAAAGTATCCCATTTACCCATTTGACTCGCCCTCCCGTTTCTTATGGTAATCCTGCAAGGCCTTGACCTCAAACCCTTTTTTCTTGGCCGATTCGATGCCGTTGACCGCCGACTGCAGGCCGGAGATCGTGGTGATCAGCGGGATCCCGTGCATCACGGCACCCGACCTGATCTTTGACTCGTCAACTTTGGTTTTTTTGCCGCCGGGGGTATTGATCATCAGCGAGACCTGTCCCTTGTTGACCAAGTCCAGAATATCGGTCTTGTTCTCGCTCAATTTACTGACGATCTCGCAAGCCACGCCGTTTTTCTTTAAGACACCGCCGGTCCCCGAAGTCGCCACGATGGAAAAACCCAGGTCGACCAGTTTCTTGACGATATAAACGATCGCCCGTTTGTCACGGTTGTTGACCGAGACAAAAACCTTGCCCTTGAGCGGCAGGTTCTGCCCGGCGGCGATCTGCGACTTCATGAACGCCGCGCCAAAGTCGTCGTCGATCCCCATCACCTCGCCGGTCGATTTCATCTCGGGACCCAGGACAGCGTCGGCGCCGGGAAACCGGTTGAATGGAAAGACCGCTTCTTTAACGGCAATGTGATCGATCTCAACTTCTTTAGTTATGCCTAAAGATTTCAAACTCTTACCGACCATCACCTTTGTCGCGATCTTGGCCCAGGGGACGCCGGTCGCTTTAGAAACGAACGGCACGGTGCGCGAAGCGCGCGGATTGACCTCGAGGACAAAGACCCGGTCATTTTTAACGGCATACTGGACATTCATCAAACCTATAACTTTGAGCTCTTTAGCCATCGCGTAAGTGTTCTGTTTGATCGCTTCGATTATTTCGGGAGAAAGAGAAAAAGGCGGCAGGGCACAGGCCGAATCGCCGGAGTGGATCCCGGCTTCTTCGATGTGCTCCATAATGCCGCAAAGAACGGTTTGTTTACCGTCACAAACCGCGTCGACGTCAACCTCGATCGCGTCTTCAAGGAATTTGTCGATCAAGACCGGATGCTCCGGCGAAACTTTGACGGCGGTCGTCATGAATTCATTCAGGTCGGTATCGTCATAGACCAGACGCATCGCCCGCCCGCCCAGAACATACGATGGGCGCACCAGGACCGGATAGCCGATCTTTTTGGCGATCTTTTTCGCTTCGGCGAATGAAAACGCCGTGCTGTTGGGCGCTTGGTTCAGTTTTAGCTTCTTCAACATCTTGGCAAAGCGCTTGCGGTCCTCCGCCTTGTCGATCGATTTGGGCGAAGTACCGATGATCTTGGCGCCGGCCGCTTCCAGCGGCAGGGCCAGATTGAGCGGCGTTTGGCCGCCGAATTGGACGATGATGCCGTCCGGTTTTTCTTTTTCAATGATATTGAGGACGTCTTCTCTCGTCAGCGGCTCAAAATATAATTTATCCGAAGTGTCGTAGTCGGTCGAGACGGTCTCGGGGTTAGAATTGACCATGATCGATTCGATACCTTCTTCCCGCAAGGCAAAGGAGGCGTGGACACAGCAGTAATCGAATTCGATCCCCTGCCCGATCCGGTTCGGCCCGCCGCCCAGGATCATGATCTTTTTCTTTTTGGTGCGGCGCACTTCATCTTCCGTTTCATAAGTCGAATAATAGTAGGGTGTAAAAGCTTCGAACTCCGCCGCGCAGGTATCGACCAGCTTGTAGACGGCCGAAACGCCCAGTTCTTTTCGTTTAGCATAAACTTCTTTTTCAGTCGTCCCGGTCAGATAGGCCAACTGCCGGTCGGAGAAGCCGAACTGTTTGGCCCG
>JAQUOB010000108.1 GCA_028717325.1 Candidatus Margulisiibacteriota bacterium | reverse complement strand
TGACAATCCGATCACCGCGGCGGCGATCGCGGCCGAAGCCGGCGTCGACGACTTTATCGCGCAAGCTACGCCGGAATCGAAGATGGAGCGGATCCGCAGCGAACAGGCCGGCGGCCATCTGGTCGCTATGACGGGGGACGGCACCAACGACGCTCCGGCGCTGGCGCAGGCGGATGTCGGAGTGACCATGAATACGGGGACGCAGGCGGCACGCGAAGCGGGCAATATGGTCGACTTGGAAAGCAATCCGACCAAGCTCATCGAAATAGTTGAGATCGGCAAACAACTCCTGATGACGCGGGGCGCGCTGACAACTTTCAGTATCGCCAACGACGTGGCTAAATATTTTGCGATCATTCCGGCCATGTTCGGGATGCTTTATGCCGGACAGGGCGAAGGGCAGGGCCCGCTGGCGATCTTGAATATCATGCAGCTGCATTCGCCGTTGAGCGCCATCTTAAGCGCGGTGATCTTTAACGCGATCATTATTGTGATCCTGATCCCGCTGGCTCTCCGCGGCGTGGCCTATCGCAGCCAGAGTGCTCGCTCACTATTGCGGCGCAATCTGCAGATCTACGGGTTGGGAGGCCTGATCGCCCCATTTATCGGGATAAAACTAATTGATATGCTGGTCGTTTTCTTGCGGGTGGTGAAATAAGATGAAAAATATAATGATCGGTGTCAGATTCTTTATTGCCGCCACGATCCTGACCGGCCTGTTTTATCCAGTTTTTATAACGCTGATCGGGCAGGCCTTTTTCCCGCAGAGCTCGAACGGGCGCCTTGACCTGATCGGCCAACAATTCGATCAGGATAAATACTTCTGGCCGCGGCCTTCTTCCCAGGGTTATAATCCATTGCCGTCGGGCGGCAGCAATCTCTCGCCGACAAGTAAACAGTTGAAAGATATTGTAGAAGAAAGAAAACAGAAGCTGCTTAAGGCCGATCCAACTAAAACAGCCGATGAGATACCCGCCGATCTCATCTACGCTTCCGCTTCCGGCCTCGATCCGCACATCAGTCCGGCCGCCGCCGTCTTTCAGGTCGAGCGGGTAGCGAAAGCCCGCGGGCTTGATTCAGCTAAGAAAGATGAGATAATTAAACTGATCGATAAATTGACAGAGGGTAGGGACTTTGGCGTTTTAGGCGAGCCAAGAGTTAATGTCTTAACGTTGAACGCAGAGCTCGACAAGCTTGCAAAATGAGGATTTAATTGGAAGACTTTTCTAGACGATTGACGCCGGAAGAAGCTTTAAAAATAGCCACGGAACATCCGCAGAAGGGCAAGCTCAAGATATTTATCGGTTACGCCCCGGGTGTCGGCAAATCGTTTACCATGCTCAACGAGGGCAACCGCCGCCACCAGCGGGGAGAAGACCTCATCATCGGCTATGTGGAACTGCACGGCCGCCAGGAAACCGAGAAACAGATCGGCGATCTGGAAGTGATACCCCGCAAAAAGATCGAATACGGCGGCAAGACCATGGAAGAGATGGATACCGAAGCCATCATTAAACGGCACCCGACCACCGTGCTGGTCGACGAGCTGGCCCACACCAATGTTCCCGGATCAAAGTACGTCAAACGCTATGAAGATGTCGATGAAATACTCCGGGCCGGCATTAACGTCATTACCACGCTTAACGTCCAGCATCTGGAAAGCTTAAACGACGTCATCAAACAAATAACCGGTATCACGGTCAGGGAAACCATCCCCGACGGCATAGTGGAAAACGCCGATGAAATAGTTGCCGTTGATATTACCGTGGAAGCTCTATTGAACCGCCTAAAGCGCGGCGATATCTATAAAAAAGACAAGATCACCGACGCTCTGAGCAACTTTTTCCGCGAAGGCAACCTGAACGCGCTCCGGGAGATATCGCTACGACAGACAGCCCAGGAAGTCGACGAAGAACTGGAACTGTATATGAAGGCGCACGGCATCAGGGAAAGCTGGCAAACCACGGAGCGTATTTTGGTTTGTATCAGCCCGAGCCCGAACGCGAAAAAGCTGATCCGCCGGGGAGCGCTGATTGCCAGGCGGTACCGCTGCGAATGGTACGTCGTCGCCGTTGAAAGCGCCGTGGTATTTTCTCAAAAATGGAGCCAGAAAGATAAAGAAGACCTGGAGAATAATTTCGCCCTGGCGAAACAGCTGGGGGCGGCTACGACGATCCTGTCCGGCCGGAGCATCTCGGATGAGCTGGCCAAATTCGCCAAAGAAAAGAACATTACCCAGATCGTGATCGGCCATTCCGA
The DNA here is from genome assembly GCA_028717325.1 of Candidatus Margulisiibacteriota bacterium. Classification (GTDB taxonomy): domain Bacteria; phylum Margulisbacteria; class WOR-1; order O2-12-FULL-45-9; family XYB2-FULL-48-7; genus JAQUOB01. The sequence goes on along the minus strand of JAQUOB010000108.1, from coordinate 2,713 downwards.
AAAGAGCCCGTTCCAGGCGCTCTTTACCGGCTCAACGGCCAGCCAACTGCTGAGTGAAACAAAAAATATCGCCATCCACGTTATTCCGACCGGCGGCGAAATTGGAACGGGGGAGAACTGGTTCAAATCGATCTTTGGTTCGGAAATGCCGATCAGCGATTTTTGGAAGACCGTAGTCATGGGTTTGATCGTTTCGATCATTAATTATCTCCTGGCGCCATATCTTGGCTATGAGGCGATTGGCTTTATCTTTCTCTTTGCCGTTTTGGTGCTTAGTATGTTCGTTTCTTTTATTTATATTGTCTTGTTTGCCGTTATCAGCGCCTTGACCTGGAATTTTTTCTTTATCCCGCCGACCGGCACTTTTGTGATCGCCAACCCCACCGATCTCATTATGAGCGTGGTCTATATCATTACCGCGATAGTGACCGGCTATTTGACCAGTAAAATAAGAAGGGACGAGCGGCTTTTGGCCGTGCGGGAAGCCCGGACCGATACCATGCACAGGATCACGACTATTATCGCCGGAGCCAGGGACAGACTGGCCTGCATCGAAGAGATCGAACGTGAGATCGGCGTGATCCTGCCCGGGAAGTGCAAAGTTATAGTTAAAAGCGACAAGACCAGGTTTGATGAGACCTTGCGCCAAACCATCACCGGCGACGAAAAAGAATTATCGGTCGCGATGTGGGCCTTTGAAAAAGGTGAAACGGCCGGTTGGTCGACCGATACGCTCACTTTTGCCGGGGCGATGTATCTCCCGCTCAAAGGTCCTTCGGAAAATATCGGTGTTCTGTTATACCGGCCGGAACATTATCGGACTTTGTCCCAGGATGAAAAGAATTTTCTGGGGGCGGCGACCAATCAGCTGGCTATCTATCTCGAGCGGGAGATACTGAAGGAGCGCGCGCTGGAGGCGGATGAACTGAAAAAATCAGAAGGATTATATCGGACGATACTCGACAGTGTGTCTCACGAGATCAAAACGCCGGTCACTTCGATCGTCGGCATAGCGTCGGCCCTGCAGGACGCCAATATAATTTGCGACCAAAAAAAGCTGGCTGAGCTGGCCCGGGACCTGTCCGATTCGGCGGAACGGTTGAACCGGATCGTCACTAATTTATTGGACATGTCACGGCTGGCCTCCGGCATGCTCTCGATCAAGAAAGATTGGCAGGAAGTCCGTGAACTGGTCAATGTTTGCGTCCAGCGCTTGAGCGGCAAACTGATCGGGCATCGGGTCAGGACCGAAATAGCGGACGGCTTGCCTTTGATCAAGATCGATTTTGCCCTGCTGGAGCAGGCGTTGCAGAATGTTCTCTGGAATTCGATCAATTATACGCCGGAAGAGAGCGAGATCGCGATCCGGGCTTTCCGGGAACAGAACCGGGTCGTTGTTATCATTGAGGACAACGGCCCCGGAGTCAAAGAGGCCGAACTGCCGTACATCTTTGATAAGTTTTATCGGACCAAAGAAGCGCCACCCGGCGGCACGGGGTTAGGACTGGCGATCACCAAGGCGATCGTGGAAGCGCACGACGGCGAGATCGCAGCCCGGAACAGGAAAGAGGGCGGTTTGGAGGTCAGGTTCTCTCTGCCGATAGAAGCCCAGCCGGTCTTAAAAGATTTGCCCAATGAATAAAGGGGCAAAAATTTTGGTTATTGACGATGAGAAGTCCATGCGCAAATTGCTGGACATCAGTCTAACCGCCGAAGGCTACCAGGTTGAGCTGGCCAAGACCGCAAAAGAAGGGCTAACGCAGTCAGCCGACTTTCGTCCCGATATCATCATTCTCGATTTGGGTTTACCAGATCTGCCGGGGCTGGAAGTTATGAAAAAGATCAGGGCCAGAACGGCAACCCCGGTGATCGTTTTGACCGTCAAAGATTCGGACCTTGACAAGGTTTCTCTCCTTGATGCCGGTGCCGATGATTATCTGACCAAACCGTTCAATGTTTCTGAATTATCCGCCCGCATTAGGGTCGCGCTCCGCCACAGTCTGAATCTCAAGGAAGAACCGGTTTATGTTAGCGGCCCGCTGAAGATCGATTTTAATCTCCGCTCCGTTGAGATTTCCGGTGAGCCATTAAAGATGACTAATACGGAATTCGATCTGTTGAAACTACTGGTCCGTAATGCCGGCAAGATCGTCACCCAAAAACAATTATTAAAAGAGGTCTGGGGACCGGAGTCGGTCGAACAATCGCATTATCTCCGCATCTATTTCAGCCAGCTGCGCAAAAAGCTAGAAAAATTCGGGTTATCGGACATCATTGTCACGGAGCCGGGCGTCGGTTACAGATTAGTGATATAATTACTAAATAATGTACGCCGAATCTTTCGCTAAACTTATTAACGAACTCCAAAAACTGCCGGGGATCGGGCCCAAGTCGGCCCAGCGGCTGGCCTTCTACCTGCTGGGGACCTCCCGTAAAAGCGTGGATGAACTGGCCGCCGCCATGGTCCAGGTCAAGGAACGGATGAGATACTGCTCCGTTTGCTACAACATTACCGATGTCGATCCCTGCCAGATCTGCTCCGATACGACGCGCGACGATGGGCTGCTTTGCGTCGTCGCCGAACCTAAAGACCTGGTGGCGGTCGAGAGGTCCGGAGTGTATAATGGCAAATACCACGTCCTGGGTGGAGTGATCTCGCCGTTGGACGGGATCGAGCCGGACAGTTTGCGGATCAAAGAACTGTTGAGCCGGC
>JAQUOB010000107.1 GCA_028717325.1 Candidatus Margulisiibacteriota bacterium | reverse complement strand
ACCTGAACCGCTGTGTCTCGCTCGGAACGTTAACCCTTGAGCAGATCAAGCAACTGAAGAACTCCGGCCTGAAGCGCCTGCATCACAATCTCGAGACCGCTGAGAGCTTCTTCGGCAAAATCTGCACCACCCACACTTACCAGGACAGGGTCAGGACGATCAAATTGGCCAAAGAGGCCGGGCTGGAGGTCTGTTCCGGCGGCATTTTCGGTCTGGGTGAAACCAACGAACAGCGGATCGAGCTGGCGTTCGCTTTAAAAGAACTGGCGGTCAAGTCCGTCCCCATCAATATTTTGAACCCGGTGCCGGGCACTCCGGCGGCCAAAACTTCCAAATCCCTGACTCCCATCGAGGTTTTAAAGCTGATCGCCGCCTATCGCTTTATCCTGCCCGCCCAGGATATCGGCGTCTTCGGCGGCCGGGAAAGATCGCTGGGCAGTTTGCAGCCGCTCATGTTCATCGCCGGAGCCAACGTCACGCTGATCGGCGATTATTTGACGACCAAAGGCCAGACCCCGGAACAGGACCTGAAAATGATCAGGGAGCTGGGGCTGGAGATAGATCACTCGTGAGATCAAAACTTCAACAAGCTATAAACATTCTTAAGAACGGCGGCGTTATCGCTTTCCCGACCGAGACCGTCTTCGGGCTTGGCGCTTCCCTCAAACAGCCCGCAGCGATCAAGCAAATATTCAAAATCAAGGACCGGCCAAAAAATAAACCTCTGCAGGTTTTAATCGCGTCGGTCGAACAGGCAAAGAAGCTGGGGAAATTAGGCAAAAAAGCGCTGGAGCTTGCCGAAAAAGGCTGGCCCGGCCCGCTTACGCTGGTCGTTTTTAAAACTAAGGCGGTGCCGAAACTCGTTACCGGCGGGACCAACAAAGTCGGCCTGCGCCTGCCCGATCATCGGATCGCTCTAGAACTCATCAAAGCAGTCGGGCCGCTGGTCGCTACTTCGGCCAACAAAAGCGGAGATAAAGCGGCACTGACAGCTAAAGAAGTCAAAAAGAACTTGCCCGGGATCGATCTTATCCTGCCCGGCCGCGTGCGTTCAGGCGCCCCCTCGAAAGTCATTGATGTGTCCAAGCAACTCAAGGTTCTGCGCGGCTAAAAACCCAACGCTATCTCGTAGTACTGCGTCGATTCAACCTGGCCGGTCACCGGGTTATAAGCCTTTTTATAATGAGTGACCAAACTCATGTTTTGATTGACCTTATAGGCGACATCGGCTCCTAAGACTGCCCCCTGCTCCAGTGAGATCGAGCGGAAGTCGACAAAGTTCGGTTGTTTGTAATAACCCCTGACATTCCATTGGTCGGTGAACTTGGCGGTCAGATCGGCGGTCAGCGATGAATTGCTGTTATTATAGCTTTCATAAACCGCCGTCAAAGAAGCCAGCCCGAGGGCGTTAATGCCCAGTTTGGCCAGATAACCGTTTTTCGGCGTGTTGGTCGCCTCCGCCGAAGCGAGATCGACCGGGTTGTTCTCATAATCAACACCAAAATAGCCGGGGACAAAACCCTTGTCCAGCATGCGATATTCGGCCGAAAAAGAGGCGTTGGCAACCATTAGATCGTACGCCCAGGACAGGCCGGCTGCCAGACCATTGCCGTGATTAATGATCTGGCCGGCTTCGGCGTAGGCTTGAAAGTTAGCCGGCAGCGGCATGATGGCATCGGCGCCGATCGCGGCGACCGACGGAAAACTTCTTGCCGCTCCGCCGGCTTGTACGATCGTTCTTCCGGTTGAGTCGTTAATGTAATATTGACCCAGCGTCAGCAGAGGATTAACCCTCTCTTCGACTCGCACCATATAGATATTTGACCGGGTCACCATGCCGTGCATGACATATTTATCCAGGTCAACGTAGCCCTTAACACCTGTTTGTTCATTATTAAGCATGACCGTACTGCCTTTGCGTGTAGTGTAATTGTTCATGATCAAGCCGCGGCCGACCGTCACGCCATCCAAGATGCCAAATTGCAGACCCTTGCGAGAGTCGTCATATTTGGCATAGCGCAGAACAAAATTCTCATAATTTGCCGGCGCAGCTTGTTGACCCAAAGACAAATTGACGTCGGCACCCAGCCCCCACGGCCCAAATTTAAAATCAGGATGCCAGGCCAGCGTAAAAACCTCCGCCGTTCCGACCTTAATATAACCGATGCTGGCCCCGCCGATCGATGATTGAAGCTGGGTCGGGCCGCCGGTCGAAGAAGTCACGGTGGTAGTTATCGGCATATCGACTGCATAGGCCGCATTAACTTCCAACCTCAAACCTCCAACTTCAAAACAAAAGGCAAAAGCCAAAAGGCAAATAAAAATAAGTTTGGATATTGGGCATTGTTGATTGATATTTGTTTGGAAGTTTGATGTTGGATGTTTGATGTTCATTTTTGCCCTCCTTTAGTGTCTGAAATGCCGCCGCCCGGTAAAGACCATGGCGATCCCCGCTTCGTTCGCTTTGTCGATCGATTCCTGGTCGCGCTTGCTGCCGCCCGGCTGAATGATGGCCGTGATCCCGTTCCCGGCCGCTAATTCTACAACATCGGGAAAAGGAAAGAAAGCGTCGGAGGCTAAAACCGACCCTTTGACCTTACCTTGCGATTTTTTAATGCCGATCTCGGCCGCGTCGATCCGGCTCATCTGGCCGGCGCCGATGCCAACCGTCTTGCCGTTTTTCGCGTAAACGATCGTGTTGGACTTGACGTATTTAGCCACACCCCAAGCGAAGAAAAGGTCTTCCATCTCCGCCATCGTGGGCTCCCGCCGGGTCACGACTTTTATTTCGTTGATGCCGAGCTGGGCGAGGTCCGGCTCCTGCACCAGCAGGCCCCCGCTGATCCTTTTATAATCAAGCCCCCGGAAAGGTTTGCTGATCGATTTTTCGCCCATCTCCATGATGCGGATATTCTGCTTGCCTTTTAATATTTCCAGGGCTTTGGGGGTATAAGAAGGCGCGATTATCACTTCGACAAAAAGATTGGACACCTCTTTGGCGGTCAGCTCGTCGATGCGGCGGTTAGCGGCAATGATCCCGCCGAAAGCCGAAACGGGGTCGCACTCGAGCGCCTGCTTATAGGCCTCGGCCAGCGCATCGGCCTTGGCGACGCCGCAGGGATTATTATGTTTGACGATGCAGACCGTCGGATCAGCAAAATAGTTGGCGCAGTTCCAGGCCGCCTCCATATCGACGATGTTGTTGAAGGAAAGCTCTTTGCCATGGAGCTGTTTGGCTTCCGTCACCCTGCCCTCGCCCTCTGCTCCTCGCTCACGGTAGAAGGCCGCCTTCTGGTGCGGGTTTTCCCCGTAGCGCAGGTCCTGGATCTTCTCCAGCAGGATCTCCATTTCGCGGGGGAACTCTTCCGGCCTCGAAAGAAGCGACGCGAAATAACGCACGATCAGCGCGTCATATTGCGCCGTGTGCTTGAAGGCCTTAAAGGACAATTGTTCCCTCGCGGCCGAGCTGATCGAGCCGTTTTCTTTCAATTCTTTGATGATCGCCGGATAATCGGCCGGGTCGACGACGACGGCCACGTTCTTATAATTTTTGGCGGCGGCACGCACCATGCAGGGCCCGCCGATATCGATGTTCTCGATCGCCTCGTCATGCGTAAAGTTTTTCCTGGCGGTCACCTGTTCAAAGGGATAGAGGTTGGTCACGACCAGATCGAACGGCGTGATCTTATATTTTTTTATTTCCTTCAAATGCGCTTTGTTGGTCCGGTCGGCCAAAATACCGCCGTGGATCATCGGGTGGAGCGTCTTGACCCGTCCGTCGAACATATGAGGATACTTGGTCAGCTTGGAAACTTCGGTAACTTTGACCCCCGACTTACGCAGGAACTTGGCCGTGCCGCCTGATGAAATAAATTCAAATCCCAGTTCTTTCAATTCCTTGGCGAACGGCGCCAGTCCGGTTTTATCATAAACCGATATCAACGCGTACCTTTTCCCAGCCCCCAGTCCCTTAGTCCCTAGTCCCTTATTTCTTCTCTTTTTCATTTTAGCTTAACCCTTCTCCCTTCTATTTTCAGCTTATCCTTGGCTATAAATTCGATGGCTATCGGATATATATGGTGCTCTTGCTGCAATATCCTCTCGGACAGAGTTTCTTCCGTGTCATTTTCCTTGACCGGCACCGCCGATTGAATAATAATGGGGCCGGTGTCGCAGCCCTGGTCAACAAAATGGACGGTGCAACCGGTAACCGTTACGCCGTGGTCAAGCGCCTGCTGCTGGGCGTGCAGGCCGGGAAAAGACGGCAAAAGCGACGGATGGATATTAACGATCCGATGAGGAAAATGTTCGAGCAAAACCTGCCCGACTATTCTCATATAGCCGGCCAGGCAGACCAGTTCAACGCCATGCTTTTTCAATTCCTTGACGATCTCCAGCTCATATGTATTCTTGTCTTTAAAATTATTTGGCTCAAAAACAATTGCCGGAATATTGTGCTTTTTCGCCCGCTCCAGGCCGCCGGCAGAAGCAACATTGGAGATCACAACCGCGACTTTAGCGGGAATTTTACCGCTCTCACAAGTGTCTATTATGGCCTGCAGGTTCGACCCGCGGCCTGAAATTAAAATACCTATGTTTAACATATTCTCGTTTTCGGTTACGGCCAACGATGCCCGTATCGTCAAACGTTAACGATACGGGCCGCGTAAACTTAACCGCAACCTAAATAATGATTACTTCCCGGTTTCCCTTAGAAATTTCGCCGATCAGATAGGCCTTTTCTTTTTTCCTGGCCAGGTACTGGAGCACTTTGTCCGTTTCTTTTGAATCGACGACCAGTATCATGCCGATCCCCATGTTGAATGTCTTGTACATTTCCTCATGGTCGACGTCGCCCAACCGCTGGATCAGCCGGAAGATCTTTGGTATCGGCCAGGAATTGAGCTCGATGACCGCCTGTTTCTTCGGCGGGATGACCCGGCCCAGGTTCTCCGGGATGCCGCCGCCCGTTA
>JAQUOB010000106.1:2604-5020 GCA_028717325.1 Candidatus Margulisiibacteriota bacterium | reverse complement strand
CCCGGCCGGACCGAAGATATCGACAGCGTTTCCGCCGATCTGACGGCGCTGCGGCTGACGGAGCGGGTGCAATTCTTGAAGAAAGAAAACAGCTGGTCGCTCGAGTTCGCCCTCCGGGGCGACGTTCCCGCCGGCACCTACGTCATCCCCGTGCAGGCGACCAATGTCATCGGCGGCCTGGCGGTTAACGAAGGGACCATAACGGTATATAAATAATGTTTTCAACTTTGACTATAATCAGTATCTTTACCGAGATCTTTACGGGCGGCATTTTACTTTCCGGCGTCCTGGCCTTCTTGCGCGGTTATTTAACCGGTCGCCGCTTGAAGGAGCTGTGCCTCTCGGCCTTTTTCCTCGCGCTTTTTGTCTATGTGGCGGCGGCGCTCACTTCCCAGCTTATGTTTAACCTCGAACGGCCGCTGGCGGACCTTATCCTGGTGCAGAAGATCGTTTCCTCGTCGGTCATCCTCTGCTCTTTTCTGCTCTGGTTGTTTACGGTGGAAAAATTTGCCGTCAGATGGGGACACGTAATTTCGGCCGCCATCCTGTTCTTTGGCGGCTTCCTGGTCTACCGGGTCTGGGATTCGACCCTCAACCTGGTTTATCGCGAGGGAGTGATCGAGCCGATCGTTTACTTCAGTTCGTGGATCCCGGAAAAACAGTTATTCTCGCTGGCCTGGATCGTATTTTGCGTTTTCTCTTTTGGTTCGGCGCTGGCCTCGGCCGGCGGCAAGAAAACTCTCGCTTTTTTTTCCGGCGGCGCCGCGTTGATCTTTCTCGGCTCGCTGCTTTCCGCTTTTTTTTACGGCCGCTCCGGGGAAGCCGGCTACCTTTTGGCCGCCTGGGGGCTGACACTGCTCGCGATCCTCCTCCTGCTCCTTGCCGAGCTGATACCGCCGGATTCGCCGGAGGCGAGGGCGCCGCTCAAGTTTTTGCGCACCCGCATCCTTTTCAAGCTGATGCTTATCTTTGTGCTTTTGATCGTCATCCTGTTCGAAGCCACGACGCTGGCGACGATCAATATCAGCAAGGGCACGCTTTCCAGGTATATCCAGAACGGCTACCTGAAGAACGCCGAAGCTATAGCCGACAAGATCGAGGCGGCCAAAGAAAAGCCGCCGCTTGATTATCTTGAAGGGCTCGTTTCGGCTCCCGCGCTGGAGGGCAGTCTGGCTTTTGTGGTCGACCGCGAGGGCAAGCTCGTGGCTCACCCGGACAAAAAACGCGCCCTCCAGCATGAAAAGGTTTCGGCCAACGAGGCGGTCGGCAAACTCGCGGCCGGCCAAACGGGTGCTGCGGAGTTCCATGATGAATTGGGCGAGTTGATGGTCGGCGCTTACGTGCCGGTCCCTAAATTCGGCTGGGGCGTCGTGGTCGAAGAGCCGATCGGCTCGGCCTACTTTGAACTGCGGCGGCTGGAAACGAATTCCCTGATCTTTGTGATCCTGGGGATCATCATCACCGCGCTGACCGGCGTCTTTTTTGCCCGCTCGATCGAAAAGCCGATCAAGGAGCTGACGCTCGGGACCGAAGCGGTGGCCAGAGGGGAGCTTGGTTATCACATCTCCGTCAGTGCGAGCGACGAGATCGGCAAACTGGCTCAGGCTTTCAACCAGATGACGAGAGACCTGCGCGACAGCCAGGAGCGGCTGATCCTGTCGGAGAAACTGGCTTCGCTGGGGACCATGGCGGCCGGCATGGCGCACGAGATCAAGAACCCGCTGGTTTCACTCCGCACTTTCACTCAACTCCTCCAGCAAAAATGGGACGACAAGGAGTTCCGGGAAAAATTCTCTTCCATTATTCCGCACGAGATCGAACGCATAAACCGCATCGCCGAAAGCCTGCTCAAGTTCGGACGCCCGATGAAACCGGAACTGACCCGGGTCGAAGTCAATGCCCTGCTGGAGGAAGTGCTGTTGTTGTTTGAAAGCGAGTGCAAGAAATACAACGTCAGGGTAACCAAAAAGCTGGCCCAGCTGCCGGAGATCTCGGGCGATTCCGGCCAGCTGTCCCAGGCCTTCGTCAACATCATCAAGAACGCGATCGAAGCGATGCAGGAAAAAGGCGGCGAACTGGTCGTCAAAACCGATGTCGGCGAAGTGATCAAGCTCGGCAAGATCAGCGCCCGGCAAGGCGTGAAAAAAGGGGACGAGATGGTCTGGGGCGAAGAAGAAGAGCTGGGCAAACAAACGCCGGTGGTTTTTATTGAAGTGACCGACTCGGGCGAGGGGATCTCCGAGGAGAACCTCAAGAGCCTGTTCGATCCTTTCTTTACGACGAAAATGACCGGCACGGGAATGGGCCTGCCCATTACTTTGCGGATCATCGAGGAGCACAAGGGTTCAATTAAGGTCAGGAGCAAGCTGGGGAGCGGGACGACGTTTATTATTACTTTGCCGCAGAAACTTTAACT
>JAQUOB010000106.1:0-2504 GCA_028717325.1 Candidatus Margulisiibacteriota bacterium | reverse complement strand
TTTTTGATCTTTTTTATCAGCGACTGCATGCCGTTTTCGAGAATGCCTGTCTGGATCGCTTTGTCCATCTTTTCCATCATCGGGCTTTCGGCCAGATAATACTGGCCGTCCCCTCCGGCAAAAAGGATATTGCCGGCGGTCTTGTAGGTCGTGTCGCCGATAGTTAAGCAGTCGGTCGGAGAAGTATTCATATCAATGATTTTGTCAATGCTCATAAGCATTTCCCTCTAATATTATCGCAACGGAAGGCCCTAAACTTGCGTCGGAAATGGCCGGTTGCTATAATGCGACTATATGTTTGAAAGATTTAGCGAACGGGCTGTCCGGGTCATCATGGCCGCACAAAGCGAAGCCAAGCGGCTGGGCGCCGATTTCGTCGGGGCCGAACATCTCCTGCTGGGCATGCTGAGCGAAGAAGAAGGCACGGTCGTCAAGACCCTGGAATATTTCCATGTCGATCCCGCCGCCATCCAAGCCAGGCTGGAAGAAGAAGCCGGCCTCGGCAAAGCGGCCAGAGAAACCGGGCCGGAGATCCCTTTTAACGCGCAGGTAAAAAAAGTGATCGAGCTGGCCTGGGAAGAGGCGCGCGGCCTCGGCCACAGCCACGTGGGGGTCGAACATTTGTTTTTGGGCATACTGCGCGAGGGCTCGGGCCTGACCGGCCGGCTCCTGTCCGAATCGGGGATCACGGCGGCAGCCGCCAGAAGCCGGGTCGTGACACTGCTCGGCGAAATAAAAGCTTTTCAAAAAAAATCAACCCGCCCGAGCAAAACGCAGATGCTTGACACTTTCGGCCGCGACCTGACCCTGCTGGCCCAGGACAAAAAGCTCGACCCGGTCATCGGCCGGAAAAAAGAGGTCGAGCGCGTCGTTCAGATACTTTCCCGTCGCCGCAAGAACAATCCGGTCCTGCTCGGCGAGGCGGGAGTCGGCAAGACCGCGATCGTTGAGGGCCTGGCCCAAAAAATAGTTTCCGGCGAGATCTCGAGGACGCTGGTCGGCAAGCGGCTGGTAACGCTTGACCTCGGCCTCCTGATCGCCGGCACGCGCTATCGGGGGGAATTTGAGGAGCGGTTGAAGAAGGTCATTGACGAGGTGATCCGCAGCGAGAACGTTATCCTGTTCATCGACGAGCTGCACACCCTGATCGGCGCCGGCGCGGCCGAGGGGGCCATGGACGCGGCCAATATTTTAAAGCCCGCCCTGGCCCGGGGCGAGATCCAGTGCATCGGTGCCACCACGATCGACGAGTACAGAAAACGGATAGAATCGGACCCGGCTCTCGAGCGGCGCTTCCAATCGGTCATGGTCGAGGAACCGACCGTGACCGACACGATCGAGATCTTGAAAGGCCTGCGCGGCCGTTACGAAGATTTTCACAAGGTCAAAATTACCGATGACGCGCTGGTCGCCGCCGCGCGTTTGTCCGACCGTTACATCTCCGACCGTTTTCTGCCGGACAAGGCGATCGACCTGATCGATGAAGCGGCTTCGAAAGTGATGCTGCAGTCAAGCGAAGCCCCGCCCGAGCTGATTGAGATAGGAAAACAGCTTGAAGAGCTGAAAAGAGAGAAGGAAAAGGCCGTCGACGGTCAGGAGTATGAACTGGCGGCCCAATTAAGGGACCGGGAAGAGGCGCTCAAGCTCCAGTACGAAGCCGCCTCGAAAAAACTGGAAGGACTGCCTCGAGAGAAATATCCGGAAGTCAATTCCGAAATAATCGCCCAGGTCGCCTCGGCCTGGACCGGCGTGCCGGTTACCCAGTTGACGCAGGCCGAAACCGACCGTTTGCTCAAAATGGAAGATGAGCTGAGACAGCGGGTGGTCGGCCAGGAAGAAGCGATCAAGGTCATTGCCAAGTCGATACGGCGCGCCCGCGCCGGCCTCAAAGACCCGCGCCGGCCGATCGGTTCGTTCATCTTTCTGGGACCGACCGGCGTCGGCAAGACCGAGTTGGGCAAACGGCTGGCCGGGTTCTTGTTCGGCGATATCGATGCCATTATCCGCATCGACATGTCCGAATATCTGGAATCGCACACCGTTTCGCGACTGGTCGGCTCGCCGCCCGGTTACGTCGGCTTTGGTGAAGGCGGTCAGCTGACGGAACAGGTCAGGCGGCATCCGCATTCGGTCGTCCTCTTCGATGAGGTGGAAAAAGCCCATCCGGACGTCATGAACCTTCTCCTGCAGATACTGGACGAAGGCCGCGTGACGGACGCGCAGGGCCGCGTCATCGATTTTAAAAACACCGTCATTATCATGACCAGCAACGTGGGGGCCGATCTGATCCGCAAGGAGACTTCGATCGGTTTCGTGACCAGAGAAGACGCCAAATCAACTTACGATAAAATGAAGACGGTCGTCCTCGAAGAACTCAAGAAAAGCTTCCGGCCGGAGTTCCTCAACCGGGTGGATGAAGCGATCGTTTTCCGTCCTCTCTCCAAAGAAGACCTGGAGACCATAGTCGACATCATGATCCGGGACGTCAACGAGCGCCTGGAGGA
>JAQUOB010000105.1 GCA_028717325.1 Candidatus Margulisiibacteriota bacterium | reverse complement strand
CCAACGACTGTTTCGAGGGACTTAAGCATTGCGCCTTCTTTGCCAATAATTCGCCCCATATCCTCACCCTTGACCGACAATTTAACGCCCTCGGGAGAGTCAGAAACCACCTCCGCAATTGCCAAAAACCCCATCTTATCCATAATATTCTGTAATGCCGCCCTCGCCTCCTCAGCGCCGCTTTCTTTTACAATCACTTCAACCTCTGCTTCCTCTCCGCCAATTATACCCATCATAGCCGGTTTTCCCTCGTTAATTGTGCGGATTACGACCTTGTCGCGTTCAATCCCTAAAACGGCCAGAGCGGACTCAACGGCCTCTTCAACATTCTTTCCCTTCATCTTAATTGATTTCATATTCCCCCCCTAAAACTTCTTTGGGACGCGCTGAGTCATGATATACGACTGCTGCGCCCATCCAATCAGATTTGAAATAACCCAATATAACTGGACACCCGCGGCAAAATTATAGCTAATAAACGTGATAAATATGGGCATAAACCATAACATTGCCTGTCCCTGCCCCGGCGCTGCCGGCATAGATTTCTGCGATAACCAGGTGGAAACCCCTATTAATAATGGCAAAATAAAGAATGGATCGTGCCGAGTAATGTCATTGATCCAACCCGGAATAAATATCGCCCCCTGCCCCACTAAGGTTGTAAACTCTTTACTTTGTAATGACCAAAACAAAGCCAAAAAGAACGGGATCTTTAAAAGAACCGGCAAACATCCCCCCAAAGGATTAACTCCCTCCACTTTATAGAGATCCATCATCTCTTTCTGCAGCTTTTTCGGGTCGTCTTTATGCTTTTTTTGTAACTCCTGTAATCTCGGCTGAATTCGCTGCATGGCGGCCATTTGCTGGATTGATGACAGCGTTAAGGGATAAAGAGCCAGGTTTATTGTAATTGTCAGCCAGATTATAGCAAATCCCCAATTATGCCCCCCAATAGCATAAAAAAACTTTAATATTTCAAGCATTATTTGAGATATATATTCCATTTACACTCCTCGATGTTCCACGTGAAACATGCTGATATAAACACTTTTTGGCTTTTTTATGCTGTTTTTTGTAACTACGTGTCCACGGGGAGGAACTGGATCATATCCGCCGACAAAAAACTGATTGCACCGAATTATGCGTCTTAAAGCCAAATATCCACCAAAAATAATCCCGTGCCGCTCTACCGCCTCACCCGTATAATCTGAACAACTTGGATAATACCTGCAGACCGAAGGTCGATAAAATGTTAATTTTTTGTATAATAACAACAATAATTTAACTATATACTTCATTTATTTTCGCTAAGCTCCCTGTTAGAATAACCTCAAGGGCCCGGCTACCCAACCCGGTGCTCTTTGGGATCACAACAATATCAATATTTTTGTTTATATTAAGCCTAATATTTGAGATGGCGGCCAGCGTCGTCCTGCGCGTTCGGTTTCTCACAACGGCGTTCCCAAGCCGTTTAGAACAAATAACTACCCACCTGGGGAAAGAATTATTATTCTCCTCAGCAACGACATTGAGTAGGGGAGAGGAAAAGTGGAACCGCTTTCTCTTTAGAAGTCCTTTTATCCTGCCTCTGCTGACAATTCTTTCCCTTTTAGGGAGCAAGCCGCTTTCTTCCTTTTCGACGGCGGCTGGCAATAACCCGACGGCCGCCCAGCGTCCGCATCTTAACCAGGAACCCGTGCGTTGTTTTCCGGCTTCTAACATGCGGCTGATAAGTTCTTTTGGTTGACATTTAAATTATCCTCAATAAATTATATAGTATTTTGTCGTCAGTTGTCAACCGATTTTAAGTCCCTCGCCGGGGGCCAGCCATTTTGTTGCAAGCCTATCATAAATAATGTTATAATAACTTCTAGAAAAGCCACGACAGTTGAGCTCTTGCGGCCTTCTAAAACGCGTTCATATGACTGAAATAGATATTAATCTGGTTTGGAACCAAGTCTTGCCGCTGCTTGAAAAAAGCCTCAATCGGCCGATTTATGAGGCCTTGATCTCCTCAACAAAACCGGTGGCTTACAAAGCCGGCCGATTTGAGGCGGCTGTGCCCAATCAATTGGTCAAGGATTGGCTCTCCAAATACTGCGTCACTCTGCTGGAACAGGAGCTGCGCGCTTTTCTCCCTGACATCACGCTCGTCAACTTTATCGTCGGGCCAGAAGACCTGTTCTCAACGCCGCTGTTTGAGCCGTCGGCTCCGGTAACGCAAAACCCGCCTCAACCTCAACAGGTCAATCTTTGCCTGAACTTCCGATACACTTTTGATAATTTTGTCGTGGGCCACGGCAACCGGTTCGCGCACGCTGCCGCCCTGGCCGTGGCCGAAAGTCCCGCCTCGGCCTATAATCCTTTCTTTCTCTACGGCGGGGTAGGGCTCGGCAAAACACACCTGATGCAGGCGATCGGCCATCACGTCGCCGCCAGGAACCCGCGCGCCAAGATCCTTTACACCTCTTCGGAAATGTTCACCAACGACCTGATCAATTCGATTCGCGACGACAAGACCGTCCAATTTCGGAACAAATATCGGAACATCGATGTTTTAATGGTCGATGACATCCAGTTCATCGCCGGCAAAGAGAGGACGCAGGAAGAATTCTTCCACACCTTTAACGCTCTTTATGAAGCGCAAAAACAAATTGTCTTGAGCTCCGATCGGCCGCCCAAAGAAATGCTCACCCTGGAAGAGCGTTTGCGCTCGCGCTTCGAGTGGGGGTTGACCGCCGATGTTCAGGAGCCCGATTTCGAAACGAGGGTCGCGATCTTGAAGAAAAAAGCTGAGATCAGTGGGATTGCCGTGTCGGATGAGGTCCTGGCCCTGATCGCCAGCCGTATCATTTCCAACATCCGCAAACTGGAGGGGGCTCTGATCAGGGTAGTGGCCTTTGCCTCACTGACGGGCCGGGAGATCGACCTTGCCTTGGTTGACGGCGTTTTGAAAGATATCGCCACGCCCGAAAAAGACGCCCTCAATATCTCGATCGACCTGATCAAAAAAATAACCGCCGAACACTTCGGCCTCCGGGTCGAAGATCTTTCTGCCAAGATCAGGACCGAAAAGATCGCCGGAGCCCGTCAGATGGCTATGTATCTCGCGCGCGAGCTGACGCGCGCGTCACTGCCCAAGATCGGGAACGCGTTCGGCGGCCGAGATCACACGACGGTGATGCACGCCTGTGATAAAATAAAATCCAGGGCCAAAAACAACCCGGTGGTGGCCGATGGCTTAAAGGCGATCACGGCAACTATAAAGAAATACACACCCCGGACTGTTTAAAAGCCGGGGATTATGAGTTATTCAGATTAGTTTCTAACAGCGGTGGAAAACTCTTGAAAACTTTTCGCGCCCGGACGGGAATTTCAATAGTTATCAACATCTTAACAGCGTCTTTTACTACTAATTAAAATATATTATAATATATAGAGGAACAGAATTGTTGATAGGGATGAAGGGAGGGAATTTTGATGGAATTTACATGTGAGAAAAAACAATTACAGGGAGGCGTTTCGGCCGTTGAGCGATTGGTTTCGACCCGCAGCACGTTGCCGATAATAGGTAATGTGCTGTTTGAGGCCGGGAAGGGCGGTTTAAAACTTTCCGCCAATAACCTGGAGATCGGGATGGAACTCGGTTTAAAGGCCAATGTCACCAAAGAAGGGGCGGTGTTGCTCCCAGCCAAGACCCTGAGCGGCATAGTTTCGAAACTGCCGGAAACGGCCGTCGGATTTAAGTTGAGCGAGAACGGAACCGTCAGGATATCTTATGACCAATCTTATTTTAATCTCCACTCATTGCCGCCGGATGAATTTCCGGCCCTGCCAAAAGTTAAAGAAGGAAAAACTTTTTCCGTCGATCCCGCGCTTTTCGGACAAATGATCAGACAAACCATCTTTTCGGTTTCTTCAAGCGAGGATAAGTATATCTTAACCGGGGTCTTGATCGAAACCGGCAAGAGCAGTTTTCCAGGCGATAATTCAAATATTAGACTGGTAGCGACCGACGGCTACCGCCTGGCCAAATGCGGCGGCAAGACCGAAACAAAAGGCGAGGGTGGAGTCAGCGTCATTGTTCCGGCCAAGGCGTTATCGGAACTGGCCAAGATTTTAGAGAGCGGAAAAGAGGATTCGCTCAAGATAACCATTTCAGGCGAACAGATAGGGTTCCGCTACGGCGATTCTTACCTGGTCTCGCGCCTGATCCAGGGACAATTTCCCGATTATAAACAAGTCATACCGAAGAAGAGCGCTACGAAAATTTCTTTGGGCACCAAAGAATTCTTAAAAGCGGCGGAACGCGCCGCTGTGATCGCCTCCGGCTCGGCCAACGTGACATTGTTTGAGGTCCGGTCAGGTAAGCTGCATCTTTCAGCGAACACGCCGGATGTCGGCAGTGTCGATGAGGTGTTGGCGGCAGAGATCAAGGGATCGGAAAAGGCGAGGGCCTCTTTTAATATCCGCCTGATCACCGACGTGCTCGGTGTGATCGAGACCGAAAAGACCTTGATCGAATTGGGCGAGGGTTTAAGCCCCGGCGTTATCCGGCCCGAAGACAACGACGAATACCTTTATATTGTCATGCCGATCCGCACCCAAGAGGTGGCTTAGTTGCCGGAGAAGATCCAGGAAATTTTCGGCCGGCTGGACAACGGGATAGTACTTGCGATCAGAAATTGCCAGCTGGTCGCCCTGTGGAACGAGATTGTGGACGAGAGGGTGAGCAAAAATACGGAAGCGGTCAAGATCACGAACCGAACGCTCTATGTTTCAACCTCCAGCCCGGTCTGGGCGCAGGAACTTTCATTTTTAAAAAAGACTATTATCGGCCGGTTTAATGAAAAGGCGGGGAGAGAAGTTATTCTTGATATCAGATTTAAGGCGAGATAATTGATTTAAAAATTTTCAGGAGGAGAGAATGGCTAAGGGCAAAGACACATCGGGCTATGACGCATCAAAGATCAAGATCTTAGGCGGCATTGAAGCCGTTAGAATGCGGCCGGGCATGTACATCGGCACGACC
>JAQUOB010000104.1 GCA_028717325.1 Candidatus Margulisiibacteriota bacterium | reverse complement strand
TATGTTCCGGCGAGAAATACCATATTCTTAAGCTTTGCCCTTTCATATGCGGAAGCTATCGGTGCGCAGGCGATATTTATTGGAGCCAACGCGATCGATTTTTCCGGTTATCCCGATTGCCGGCCTTTATTTTATCGGGCGTATCAAAAAGTGATAGAAGAGGGGACAAAAACAAAAAAAATTAAGATCATTACGCCTCTCATCAAAATGACCAAAGAACAGATCATCCGCCTGGGGCTCACGCTGGGTGCTCCGCTCGATCTGACCTGGTCCTGTTACGCTGGCGGCCGCCAGCCCTGCGGCGTCTGCGACTCGTGCCGCCTGCGTGAAAAAGGCTTTGCTTCCATTTTTAAATAACGTATAATAAGCCCGCAATGGAAGCCGATATTGTTCTGAAAAATGGCCTGATCCTGACGATGGACGAGGGCTTCAACTTTCACGAAAAAGCCGACCTCGCGATCAAAGACTCGAAGATCATCGACATCTCGCCCCAAACAAAATATAAGGGCAAAAAGACCATCGAGGCGCGGGGGAAACTCCTCATGCCCGGCCTGATCAATTGCCACACTCACGCGGCCATGGCCATGATGCGCGGGCTGGCGGATGACATGGCCTTTGAGACCTGGTGGCATGATTTCATCTTCCCGATCGAAAAAAGGCTGCTCGATCCCGACTTTATCAGAGTTGGGGCCGGCCTGGCGGCGATCGAGATGATCAAGTCGGGGACCACGACTTTTAACGACATGTATTTTTTTGAGGATGTTGCCGCCGAAACCTGCCGGCAGGTCGGGATCCGCAGTTATCTGGGCGAGACCGTCATGTCGGCCGAAACCCCGGATAAAAAAACGCCTGATGAGGCGTTGAAATTGATCGAAGAGATGAAGGAAAAGTGGCGGGACGATCCGATCGTTCATCTAACCGTGGCGCCGCACGCGCCTTATTCCTGCGACGAGGCGGCTTTGAAAAAATCAAAACAACTGTCCGACCGGCTCGATCTCCCTCTCCATATCCACATCGCGGAAACGGCTGGTGAAGTTGAGGCGTTCAAGGCCACACACGGCGGCTCGACCCCGGTCGAATATCTGGCCTCGACCGGTTTTTTGAGCGAAAAAGTCATCGCCGTCCATTGCGTCCATTTGAGCCGGCACGATATCGAACTGCTGAAAAAACATGACGTCAAAGTGGCCCATTGCCAGGAGAGCAACATGAAGCTGGCCGTCGGCAGCGCGCCGATCGTTGAAATCCAGAACGAGGGGATCGTTGTCGGCCTGGGGACCGATGGGGCGGCCTCGAACAATAATCTCGACATGTTCGATGAGATGGATTCGGCGGCCAAATTCCATAAGGCGACCCATGCCGATCCGACGGTCATGCCGGCCAAAACGGTCGTAAAAATGGCGACTAGGGACGGCGCCCGATTGCTGGGCCGCAGCGATCTTGGTTCTTTGGCGATCGGCCAAACCGCCGACGTCATTATTGTTGGCCTTAACCGGCCGCACCTCGTGCCGCTTTACAATATTTATTCCAATCTTGTTTACAGCGCCGGCGGCGGCGACGTCGACACCGCGATCATTAACGGCAAATTGATAATGGAGAACAGAAAAATGTTGACGGTGGATGAAGGAGAAATTATCGACCGGGCCAATCACCTGGCGAAAAAGATCGAACGGGAGGTCAAGCATGCCTAAGATCGGGATCATCGCAGGGACAGGGATCGACGATTCAATCATTAAAGCGACCGGGGTGATTTTTCTCAACCGTCACGGCCGGGAATATCGCGCGCCGCATGAGATCGATTATCGCGGCAATATCTTGGCGCTGCAGCGGGCCGGGGTCGAGAAGATCGTTGCGCTGGCCGCGGTCGGTTCGCTTAATAAAAAAATGAAACCGGGCGATTTTCTTCTTCTCTCTGATTTTATCGATCTGACCAGGAACAGGACCGAATATTTGTCGGCCGCGAATTTTACCGACGTCAGCTTCCCTTATGACGAAGCTTTACGGAGAAAGATCAAGCAAGCGGCTGCCGGCTTGGGCATTAGAATTCATCCAAAAGCGGTTTATGCCTGCACGGAGGGTCCCCGTTATGAATCGAAAGCCGAAATAGCCGCCTATCGCCGGCTGGGGGCGGATGTGGTCGGCATGACGCAGGTGCCGGAAGTAGTGCTGGCGGCCGAAACAGGCATTCCCTACGCCGTGATCGGCATTGTGACGAATTACGCGGCCGGCATCAGCCGGAAGAAGATATCTTCGCAAGAAGTTATGGCGATGATGAAGAATAAGTCGGCTGAGATATCAAAACTTCTGCTGGAAACGATCAAGCGGCTTTAAGGATCCGCGGAATACCGGCGTAATCTTTTATGATCTCGACATTCTTGAATTTAACCTTGGCCAGTGATTCCACCGCGCCGGCCTGGCCGAAGCCGAATTCAAGGAACAGGTAGTTAGGTGGTTGGGTTGATAGGTGGTTAGATGCTTGATCGATCAATTTCCTTACATAATCTAAGCCGTCTTTACCGCCGTCAAGTGCCTGTTTCGGCTCCCAATCTTTGACTTCGGGCTGAAGTTTACCGATCTCCGCCGAAGGTATATACGGCGGATTGGCCACAATGATATTTATTTTTTCTTTCAGCGGTTCGAGCAGATTGCCCTTAATAAACTGACAACGATCAGCTACTCGGTGAACTTCGGCGTTTTTTTGGGCCACTTTTAACGCCTCGGATGATGAATCGATCCCGATCATTTTTATCCCTGACAGGTTTTTAGCCAAACTGACGGCGATCGCCCCGCTGCCGGTCCCGATATCGGCGATAACAAAACTCCCGACTCCGAACTCCGAGCTCCGAACTGATTTTATTACGGTTTCAACCAGAATTTCTGTCTCGGGTCGGGGAATGAGGACGGAACGATTGACCATAAAATCGAGCGACATGAAGGGCTGATAACCGGTGATGTAGGCGGTCGGCTCGTGTTTGAGTCGGCGGGCGATCAGCTCTTTGTACCGTTTAAAAGCTTTGTCGTCAATGGCCAGGCTTTGGTTGAGGATCAGTTCGCTTTTTTTGATGCCCAGGTCGTGGACCAAAAGTATTTCGGCTTCCAGCCGCGCCTCCTCGATCTGTTTGGCCGTCAGCTGATCGGTTCCCCAATCGATGGCTTCTGTCAGGTTCATTTTATTCCTGCTGGCCGACAGGCAGGTTGGCCAGTTTGGCGGCGCGGTCCGCGGTGCTCAAGGCGTCGATAAACGCGTCCAGATCGCCGTCGAGAACATCGTTCAACTGATAAACGGAAAAGCCGATCCGGTGATCGGTCACCCGTCCCTGGGGATAATTGTACGTCCTGATCTTTTCGGAGCGGTCGCCGGTGCCGACCATGATCTTGCGGCTGACGTCGCGCTTGGTCCGTTCTTTTTCTTCCGCGGTCTGCAGCAGCTTGGCCCGCAATAATTTCATGGCTTTTTCCCGGTTTTGCAATTGAGATCTCTCTTCGCGGCATTCTACGACGACCCCGGTCGGCAAGTGGGTGATCCGGACGGCGGACGAGACCTTGTTGACGTTCTGGCCGCCGGCGCCGCCGGCGCGGAAAGCTTCAAATTTCAGATCGTTTTCATTGATATTGACGTCGACCTCTTCCGCTTCGGGCAGGACGGCCACGGTTACGGCCGAAGTGTGGATGCGGCCGCTGGTCTCGGTTTTGGGCACGCGCTGGACCCGGTGGGTGCCGCTTTCATATTTTAACTTGCTGTAAGCCCCCTTGCCGATGATGCCAAAGATCGCTTCCTTGTAGCCGCCCAGGCCGGTCGGGTTGGTATCGAGTATTTCCGTCTTCCAGCCGCGCCGCTCGGCGTAGCGCAGATACATGCGCAGGAGCTCGCCGGCAAAGAGGGCCGCCTCTTCACCGCCGGTGCCGGCCCTGATCTCCATGATAATGTTTTTCTCATCGAACGGGTCCTTGGGGGCGAGCAGGGCTTCCAGGTCCTGGAACAGGGCCGTTTTTTTGGCTTCGAGGTCTTTTAGCTCCTCTTGCGCCAGGTCATGCATGTCTTTTTCGCCGAGCATGGCTTCCGCTTCTTTGATCGAGTGAAGAATGCTCTTATAATCGCGGTACTTGTCGACGACCGGCTTAACTTCGCTCAGTTCTTTGGAGAGCTTGGTGAATTGTTCGCGGTCGGAAATAATGTCGGCGGAACTGAGGAGCTTTTCCAGCTCAAGGTATCTTTTTTCTACGTTTTCAAGTTTATCTAGAAACATGAAGGGTTAAGCGGTTACTTTTTGCCGACGGTTTTTTTGGAGGTCTTTTTCTTTTTGACCGGCTTTTTGGCTTTGGGCACAATGCCGGCATATTTTTTCTTGAACTTCTGGACCCGGCCTTCGGTATCGAGCAGTTTTTGTTTGCCGGTAAAGAGCGGATGGCAGGCGGAGCAGATATCGACGTGGACCTTTTCTTTGGTCGAGCCGATGTCATAGGTCGCGCCGCAGGCGCAGATCGCCTTGGTCTGGTAATATTTAGGATGGATACCGGGTTTCATATGATTTATTTTACCACAGGACTAAAGTTTTGACAATCCTTCCTCGAACCCCAGCCGGTACTGGTACTCTTCCAAAATATAGCGGTAAAAATGGGAGCGGCTGGCCCGGCGCCGGATATTTTCCTGCAGCGAAGGCCGCTTTTTGATAAACCGGAATATCGCCATGGCCAGCGGGTTCAGGCCCAGGAACATTTTGACCCAGTAGTTGGGATGTTTTTTGTAAAAGAGGGCGGCTGATTTGCCCATCTGGTATTTTCTCTCGACCATGCCTTCGTTCGAGACCGGATGATGGTGGAAATTGACGGCGGCCGGCAGATAATAAAGAGGGACTTTCATTTGGGCCAGGCGGTAGCCAAGCTCAATGTCTTCCCAGCCGTAGCCCCGGAAATTCTCGTCAAAGAGGCCGGCTTCGACCAGCGCCGATTTCTTGATCGAGAGGTTGCCCGTCAAAAAATAGGCCCATTTGAGTTTCTGCCAGGGCCGCAGGCGGGCGCTGATATAGGGCTTGCCGCCGGGATTGACGGTTTTGCCCTCAAACGAGGCGTTCGACTTTTTTTCGTGGGCCAGGAGATGTTCTTCAAGCAATTGTTTGTCGGCGA
>JAQUOB010000103.1 GCA_028717325.1 Candidatus Margulisiibacteriota bacterium | reverse complement strand
ATGTCAAAGGTCTATCTGGCCATCGACCCGGAGGACTATCAATGTGTTTTAAAGGTCATGATCGACATTTCGGGCTTCCGGCCGGAAGAGGCCAGAGAAATGACCTTGAGGTTCGTTGAAGAGGTCAATACCATGGAAAGGGTCCACCACAAAAACGTGGTCGGAATAATCGACCGGGAGCCGAACCGCGTCCCCGAATATTACTTTATGGAATACGTGCCGGAGACCCTGCGCAACTTTATTGAAGAAAAAGAACAGGCCAAGCCCCTGGCTGCCGCCAATATAATCTTAAGGATACTCCGGGGACTGATCGCCTTCGGCAATGAATACGCGGCGGGCAACCCGGCCGCCAAATACGCCCACCGCGATCTTAAGCCGGAAAATATTTTCATAGAACGGGACGCGGACGGCAAGACGATCATCAAGGTAAAAGTGGCCGATTTCGGCCTCGTCAAAGTGCCGGACAGCCAAAAGACCCGGACCGGCGTGATCACCGCCACCCCCGAATACTGCGCCCCGGAGATCATCTTCAACGGCTCCAAAATTGCCGACCAGC
This sequence comes from Candidatus Margulisiibacteriota bacterium, assembly GCA_028717325.1. GTDB lineage: Bacteria > Margulisbacteria > WOR-1 > O2-12-FULL-45-9 > XYB2-FULL-48-7 > JAQUOB01. The sequence continues at coordinate 4,615 of JAQUOB010000103.1, read as the reverse complement.
GCTCGGACATCTTTGTTCTGGGGCTCATATATTGTTATCTTTTGACCGGTAAAGACCCGATCGATCTTGGGGAAAATCAGCAGGATTTTAAGGCCTATCTTGACCAAGTCAAAGCCCTGCCCGAGCGGATCAAAAACCGGGAGTTCGGGCAACTTAAGCATCGCGTGCCCGACGAGTTTTGGAATAGTGTTTCAAAAGCGCTGCAAATGGAGCCGAACGACCGGTTCCAGTCCTATCAAGAATTTAACGACGAGCTCGAAGCGGTCATCGCTAAATTTACGAAAAAAACCAAATAAATTGAAATTTCCCGGAAGAGCCGTCGAAATATAAAAGGATGGGATCCGAATGACGGTTTGGAAACCTGCGAATAAACTTCGCGGTTTCCAAACCAAGAAGAAAAAGTGAGGAAACCGAGACGTTCAGTCTCAGGTTTCCGAGAATAGGAGAAATATGAGCGTTAGAGTGAGACCGGTGCAAGCAGAAATGATGAAAGCAAGAATAAGCCGTCCCTTGACGTTAAGGAAAGCGGCAACCTATATTGGCGCCGCCGCCCTGATGGGCTGTGGGGCGGAAATGGGCGCCCCCGCGACCCCGTCGCCCGCTTCGTCTTCTGCTTTGGCACCAGTTGCGTCAGAAGCCACCCCAACTGCTTCGGCTTCTGCCGGCAATGAAAAATGCTATCCCCCTGCCCCTGCAGGATGTTACCCCTGCACCCCCCTTGATGGCGAAAAAGAGGCAAAAAGAATCCTTAATGCATCTGGCTGGAGGTTGTCACCTTACTATGAAGAGTTCAGGATCGCGCAAGTCAGGGAAGCGATTGCAAACAAAACCATTTGCGATGATCTTCCTGATGCACTTAGGATTTATTCTTCGCGTCCGGTTGAATTAGACGCTGAATTATCCAAAATTAATACATCACCTATTCGCGTCGGGGTAGGCGCAGGAAGCAAAATAGTGCCGGGCAAACCTTCCAAAATATCCATAATAATTCAGCCCGCAGAAGTGGCGCACAAACCCATTCCTTTCGATCAAAATTTAAGTTATTTCATCATGTTCCACTCAAAGGTGCAAAAAGGGAAGAACGAGACCTGGGTCAGATCTCCTTTATTCCCTGCCACGTTTAAAGACGATGTTATGACTTCTGAAGTCAAACTTGATAAAGAGCAGTTAAAAGATTACAACGTCAGAATTTTTTATTGGCATTCTGACCTCGGCTATTACCTGTTAACGGAGCGGCACAATCTTTTTGCCGCCCCGGCCGACAAACCGGCCCAAAAGCCCGAAACCAAACCCACTACAACAACTGCACCGGCCAAGAAAACTCATTGCAGTGAGCACCCGGAGGATTGTTTATAAAAGGCCGATCCCGATTAATAAAATAAATAATATGAATACAAAAGTTAGTAGAATGAATTTGGTTACATTGGTCGGAATGGGCGCGGTCTGCTTCGGCGCGGCTTATGGCGCCAACCGCTGTTCTTCCGGGAATAAGTCCGCCGCGATGCCGGCCCCATCAGCTTCTGCCAGCACCTCGCCTGCTGTGGTTACGCCATGCAACCTGAAAGAGCTTTTTCCTATAGTCAACCTCACAACTTTGAGCAAAGTTCAATTAGGCGTATTTAAGAAGATTGAAATTAATTTGCCGTCCGAAGCTCAACCCCCAAAAGATGCGCGCTACTTTCTTGTGATCCAATATGAAAATGACAGCATAATGACTGGGCCGGTTTTTCAAGCCGAATATAATTCACAAAGCAATATCCTGACTGCGAATGTCCTCATTGATAAATATATGTCTAACTACTATCAAGTCAGGATCTATTACACCATCGGCTCTTTACCAAGCCATATTTTATTTCTGGGCGAATTGCCGCCTTTTCTTGTTGAAAACAAACCGATCCTAGTTCCTACGGCTTCAACCGTAACCAAAACGCCTCCGCCACCAACTGCAACGGCTTCCACTACGGCCACGTCTCCAGCTACAACAACAACAAAAAAACAAAGATGTGCCCCCAACGACCCAAGCGAGAAATGCAATTTTTAAAAAGAGTGAAATTATTGCCGGATTCTGTCGATAATAATATGGGAGAGAAATAGGAGGAGTATGAAATGGCATTAGAAAGAGTTGGTTTAAGGTTATCGTTATCAAGGAATTTGCGTGCGGCGGGCTTTGCCCTGGGCTTAGGGGTCGTGGGGCTGGCGGCCGGCGGCTGTCAGTGCTCCAAGACACCGATCGTCAAACAAGGCGATGCGAAAACCATATTAGTATATGACCGCGAGCTTTTGCCGCTCATCGAAGACAAGAATTCTCTCGGTCGCGAGCGCTGCAACGGTTCGGAACCCCTCAAGGAACTAAAACTGGCAGATACATTAAAATCCGGGCAAACTCTGTCGGTGACCCTGGCCCGAATTGTCCTGGAGAGAGAACAAGGGGATAAATTTACCAGCCTGCCCACGGTCAAACAACTTGTCGCTATCAATTACCTGGCGGGAAAGATCGGCAGCGACAATCTATTGGATAAGCTTAGTGATAAGCAAAAAAGTGAATATGCCGATTATTGTTCGTCTCGCGAGGCCAAATGGGAAAAGACCGTTGGCCAATTTCCGTCCCAGATCGATCTAAAAGTCAGCAAAGATGAGATCGATAACGCCATGGCAGCGGCCGGCGTCGTCAAAGCTTCGGGCCAACAGCCGGCGGCGGTTGCCTACAAGATCATACGGCCGACGGCTCCCGTGCCGGTTGACCTCAACGTAGAAAAGGATATCACGCTGGTCGTCTCAAACAATCTCTTAAGCGCTTACCCGGACAAGGCCAAATTCGGCATCGAGCCGGTGTCCAATGTCGGCGTTACAATTTCCGAAGTCAAATACTGCGATCAGGCCGCCAAGTGCTCGCCGATCGATGGAACAGATGTCAGCAATAACACTCTGGTTACCCTCAAGGTTAGGCCGGATAGCAACGCCGTGCCGGGGACCAAGACCATTACCCTGAACTATAACGATGCTCCGGACAAAAAACAACCGATCGACAAAAAGGATGTCATCAGAGTGGTCGGCCCGTCGGCCCCCACGGCTTCAACCACGGCCAAAACGCCGCCGACAGCTACGGCGACGGAAAAAACACCGCCACCCCCAACGGCGACAGAAAAAACGCCGCCGCCTCCGACGGCAACGGAAAAAACACCGCCACCGCCAAAATCGGGTCATTGCAAGGAACATCCGGAAGATTGTTTATAATTACCACCGAAGGAGAGAAATAAAATGGATGGATCAGTTTGGCTTAAAACAGGGGCCGTAGGCATTCGCCCCCCACTGGGGAAAATTGTTGGCGAAGCAAAAACTAGATTTGAAACTAATCAGTGGGACACTTCTGAATTAACGAACATCGGTACGTTTGCTGAAGAGGAAGGGAATCCAATAATCAGCAAGGAGATAGATGGTCTAACAGCTCCGCAAAAAGAGGCCTATAGTGAAGCCCGCGTAGAAGTTTTCAGGGAGCGCTGCGCTCAAATACCTATCACTCAAAAGCCGCTTCGACCTTCTATTTTGGATATCGTCGAACGCGCGAAACAAAAATTCACGGAAAAAGGCTGGCCGACAACTCGTCTTGACAGGATTAAATCCTATGTCGAGAATAGAGGAAATAATAAAATCTCTTCTCATCTTGGCCAGTTAACCAGCGAACAAAGGACGGAATATACCACTACCGTCAAACGTGTTTTTGCCGCAAGCTGTGGCTACGAAGAGATCAAGGCGCCGTCAGTTACCGACTCAGTTGAGATCAAGGCTGGAGAAACCAAGCAAGTCACGCTTAAGGGGGCCGATTTCATTGAAGGTTCGACCATAGTCCCAACTGACCGCTTAGGATATCAGATTAAAATTGATTCGGTAACCGTTAACCGAGCCAAAGACGAAATCTCGTTTAGGATCATCGCCGACGCCAAAACGCCGGGCGGCCAATTAGTTCTCAATATTATTCCACCCGAACCGTATATCAGCCATGCGGAGCTGGTTGCCCAGGTGCCGTTGAAAGTGATAAGTTTCGCCATTGCTATGACCACCGAGCCCTCGGCCATCAAGGTCGGCAGCCCCGAAACGATCTTTATCACGCCGTCTAAAGATGCCGATCCCGCGCTGCTCAGAACGGTCAGAAAGATCGGGATCGTGGACGAAAAGAACAACGTCATCAAGGAATTTAATGCCCCGGCGATCAAACCGGGCGAAAAATTCTGGGTGGATACGATAATTGAGCAGGAAAAATTTGATAATGCCGAGCTTTCGGCCGCTCCCGCGGCCAATGTCTATCGGGGAGCCAGAGTGGTCATGTTAGACGGCTCCAAGAAAGAGCTGGCCAGCGCCCCGCTTGGCCTCATCGGTAAAAAGCAGAGCAATGAAAAGACCTGGTATGAGCGGCACGAACTGCAGTTAAAGCTCCTGCCCAATATTCAAGTTTCTCCCGAACCGAACGTTTACCAGCTGCCCGTTGTCGCCGCGGCCCGCCCGAAGGTAAACTTTGGGCCGGACAAACGCTGGGAATTATTTTTCCCGCTTCACGCCATAGCCAGCGTCAACGGCCAGAATAAGGAGCATAACGTTTTCCAAGGGGGAGCCGGCGCGG
>JAQUOB010000102.1 GCA_028717325.1 Candidatus Margulisiibacteriota bacterium | reverse complement strand
TCATCGCCGGCCTGAAAAAGGTTAAATGGCCGGGCCGGTTTCAGGTCATTTCAAAAAAACCGCTGACGATACTCGACGGGGCCCATAATCCGGCCGGCGCCCGCGTCCTGGCCGAAACCCTGCGGTCGCAATTCCCGGGCCGTAAATTCACTTTTGTCCTCGGCGTTCAAAAAGATAAAGACGCCGCCGCCATGGTCGGGGAGATCAAAAATATTGCCGATGATATAATCATCACCCATTCTGCCAACCGGGCCGCTGCCGATTCGGTCGCCGGCCGGCCGGCTATCGGTTTGTCAAAGGCCTTAAAAAGCTCCACCGGGAAAGACCGGGTAATTACCGGCTCCTTATACCTGGTCGCCGACGCGCTTAAATATCTTGACGTGGGTATGGCGCCGTAGTAAAATTAACCTAATGGCAGAGGAATTTCCAAGCAATATTCCCCCGGGGAATTTCGGAGAGAAAGAATTCAGTCCGCAGGCTGAAACACCCAAGGGAAATCGGTTCCTGTCCTGGCTTAAAAATATCCTGGTCTTGCTGGTCCTGATCGGAGTGGTGGCAGCCAGTTTTTGGGTCAGTTTTCAGCTGGGCAAAAAGATACTGGTGCCGACCAAGAAATTGCCGGAGCGGATCAGCGCGGCCAACCTTGAGCCGCCGCCGTCGATAAAGTCGCTGCAGAAACTGCAGGCGCTGATGTCGGCCGAGGCCGGCAAGAAAATCAAGCCGGCCAAGACCGCAGCCAAGGCCCCGACCAGGGCCAAAATCGTGGCCAAAAAGTGTGCAGTTCCAAAAACGGTCGCTCCCGCAAGGATTAGCGGCCGGGGTTATTATAAACTGCAGGCCGGATTATTGGCCGATAAGGCCCAAGCCGAAGAGCTTGCCGGGCGAATGAAATCGGCCGGTATCGACGTTTTCGTGAAAAAAGTCGGCGGCGGTTGGCGGGTGCAGGCCGGCGCCTATAAGACCAAAGAGATGGCAGAGATCACGCAGTCGGCCTTGAATAAAAAGGGCTATAAATCAAAGATCGTTTTTGAATAGTTTAAGGGGAGGAAATATTAATGTCAGTTTATGATTATGTTTTTGGAAAGTTTTCGCGGGACCTGGGGATCGATCTGGGCACGGCCACGACGCTGGTTTTCGCCAGAGGCGAGGGGATCATCCTGTGCGAACCGTCGGTCGTCGCCATCAACAAAGATAATAACCGGGCGCTGGCTTTCGGCAACGAAGCGAAGGGCATGTTGGGCCGGACACCGGCCAATATCGTGGCGGTCCGCCCGATGCGCGACGGCGTCATCGCCGATTTTGAGATCACCGAGATGATGCTCCGGCATTTCATCACCAAGAGCCACAACCGTTCGGCCTTTGTCCGACCGCGGATCGTGGTCGGCGTGCCTTCGGGCATCACCGGCGTGGAAAAGCGGGCGGTGCTGGATGCCGCGATGCACGCGGGGGCGAGAGAGGCCTACCTGGTGGAAGAGCCGATGGCGGCGGCGATCGGCGCCAACCTGCCGGTTTCGGAAGCGCAGGGCAGCATGATCGTCGATATCGGCGGCGGCACAACCGAAGTCGCGGTCCTGGCGCTCGGCGGAATTGTCGTCTCCAAATCGATCAGGGTGGCCGGGGACGAAATGGACGAAGCGATCGTCTCACACTGCCGGAAAAATTATAATTTGCTGATCGGCGAGCGGACGGCCGAACAGATCAAGATCGATATCGGCTCGGCTTATCCGCTGCCGGAAGAAAAGACGATCGAGGTCAGGGGCCGCGATCTGGTCACCGGGCTGCCAAAGACGCTGACACTGACCTCCTCAGAAGTCCGCGACGCGCTGGCCGAACCGGTAGCGACGGTCGTTGACGCGGTCAGGATGACGCTGGAAAAAACGCCGCCCGAGCTGGCGGCCGACATCATGGACCGCGGCATCGTCATGGCCGGCGGCGGCTCGCTGCTGCGTGGCCTTGATAAGTATATCGCCCAGGAAACGGACATGTCGGTCTATGTCGTCGACGATCCTATCTCCTGCGTGGCTTACGGCACGGGGAAGATTTTGGAAGAGATCGACACCTTAAAGAAAGTCCTGATCATGCCCAAAAGCAATCTGTGACGAAACACCCTTCCTTTCGCAAAAAAAAATCGTACACTTTGCCCGCGGTCATCATCGTTCTGGCCCTGGCTGCTTCGTTCCTTATCCCCGGCCGGTTGTCTTTCTTTCGCAGCGCGGCGGTTTCGGTAATCTATCCTTTTCAGTTCGCGGCGGCGGCCTTTTGGCACGGCGCGATCCGGCTGCCTGCAAATATTTTGGACCTGCGGAACCTGGCCAGGAATAACGCCGAGCTGAAGCAGACGCTCGATGCCCTTGGGCCGAAGCTGGCCCAAATCGATGAGCTTAAAACCGAGAACGACCGGCTGAGAGCGACGCTTGGTTTCCAAAGTAAAAATCGTTACGGGGCCGGGCTTTTGCCGGCCATGGTGATCGGCCGGGGCGCTTCGACCTGGAATTCGATCATAGAGATAAACCGGGGCGCCGGCGCCAATGTCAAAGTCGACATGCCGGTGGTGGTCGGGGCAGGCCTGGTGGGCAAGATCGTCGAGGTGGCCAGGTTCAGCTCGAAAGTGTTGTTGTTGACCGATCCGCTGAGCTCGATCGCCGCCGCCGACCAGCGAAGCCGCGATCTCGGGGTGGCCGAAGGTTATTCTCCCAATAAGCTTAAGATGAAATTTGTCAGCACCGGCGGGGACGTGGCGGTGGGCGACCTTGTCGTTACGTCTTCGGTCTCCGGCCTTTTTCCGCCGGGGATCCCGGTCGGGGTGGTCAGCCGGGCTTCGAAAAAAGAGACCGATCTGTTCTACGAGATCGAGATCAAGCCGGCGGCCGAGCTTTCGAGGTTGGAAGAGGTTTTTGTGGTTCTTTAGATGCGTTTTTTTAAATCAGCACTCTATATCCTGGCGGTCATTGTAGCTCAGACGGTAATTTTCCCCCGCCTTAATTTTTTTGGGGTGATCCCCGACCTGGTCCTAGTCTCCGCGGTGGCCTTCGCGGTCGTGGCGGAGAGAACGCCGTCAAATATTTTTTCCGCCGTTATCTCGCTTATCCAGGACATTCTCTCGACGGGGATTTACATTAATACTCTGGTAAAAGTGATCGCCGCCAACGCGATCAACAGCGTTAAAGAAGGGTTTGCCGGCGATGAATACGCCCTGACGGCGGGCATGGTGGCGCTTCTGACCCCCATCCAGCTGCTGGCGGAAGGAGCGATCCTTTATTTTTTCTGGGAGCGCCAGTTCAGCCCGGCCTATTTTATCTTCAAACTGCTGGCCGCGACGATCTATAACCTCATGCTGGTGCCGCTGATCTTCCCGCTGATCAAGGAGATCAACCGTGCTGACTAAGAAAAACAACGTCTTGTTGCTGGCTATCGGCGCGGCTTTCGTGATCCTCTTGTTGAGATTGTTCCAGCTGCAGGTCGTCGAAGGGGCAAGGTACCGCAAAATGGCGGCCGAGAACGCTGCTAAGACGGTTTTGGCCCCGGCCCCGCGGGGCATCATCTATGACCGCAACGGCCGGGTCATGGTCGCCAACCGGCCGATTTTTTCCGTCCAGGTGCTGCCGGAGCTGCTCGCTTCGGCCGACACCGGCAAAAGGGACCGGATCTTAAATAAATTGGGCGAACTGTTGGGGGAGAAGATCGAAGTTAAGGTTTCCGCCGGCCGCCCCATCATCGTCAAAAACAACATTCCGCCCGAGGTCGCCGTCAGGATCGAAGAACAAAAAGCGGCGCTTGAGGGGGTCGTGGTCAGCGTCATGCCGGTCCGCTATTACCCTCACGGCAGTGTGGCCTCGCACCTGCTCGGCTATGTGGGCGAGATAGAAGCCGACGACCTGAAACGGCTGAAGGGCGAGGGCTATCGGCTGGGCGATAGCGTCGGCAAGGACGGCGTCGAGAAATTATATGACCGCCTGATCCGCGGGATCGACGGCGGGAAAAAGATCGAGGTCGATGCTTTCGGCACGCCGATCCGCCTGCTCGAATCGCTGGACCCGGTCCCCGGCGCCGACGTGAAATTGACGATCGACCTTGATCTGCAGCTGGCGGCCGAAAAAGCCCTGCAGGGCAAAAACGGTGCCGTGGTGATACTCGATCCCAATAGCGGCGAAGTGCTGGCTCTGGTCAGCCATCCCGGCTACGACCCCAATCTATTCATCAATCCCCTGGATAAATCCAAATGGTGGGCCCTGACCAGCAAGAGCCATCCTTTCATGAACCGCGCGCTGGCGATCTATCCGCCGGGTTCGATCTTTAAAGTCGTGACGATGAGCGCGGCGCTGACCGAGAACCTGGCCAAAACCGATGAGATATTTAATTGTCCCGGATTTTATAAGATCAATAACCGCTACGCCAGCTGCTGGAAGACGACCGGACATGGCCGCCTGACCTTGTTGGAAGGCCTGACCCAGTCTTGCGACGTCGTTTTTTACGAGCTGGGCAGAAGACTGGGGGCGGACCGCCTGGCCGCCTATGCCAAAAACTACGGTCTGGGAGAGAGGACCGGGATCGATCTGCCCCAGGAGAAGAAAGGCCTGATCCCGACGACAGAATGGAAAAAGAAAATTTGGGGCGAGTCATGGTACGACGGCGATTCAATCAATTACGGGATCGGCCAGGGGTTTGTCCAGGTCACGCCCCTGCAAATGGCGGCGGTTTACGGCACGATCGCCGTCGGTAAACGGATGAAACCGTACGTTGTGCAGGAGATCAAGGGCCGCGACGGCGAACTTTTATATCAGGGTAAACAGGAGGAACTCGGCCGGGCGCCGGTGGCCTGGAACACCCTCTCGGCGATACGAAGTGCGTTGAAAGAAGTTGTAGCGCGAGCGACGGGCATCGCCGCGCGGGTTCCGGGTATTCCGGCGGCCGGCAAGACCGGCACGGCGGAAAACCCAGGTCTGCCGCACGCCTGGTTTCTCTGCTACGCGCCGGTCGACGAGCCCAAGATCGTAATTGCTTCGTTTGTGGAGCACGGCCAGCACGGGGACCGCTCGGCGGCCTATGTGGCCAGGGACATCCTGACCTGGTACCGCGATAACCGGCTGCCGGAGACCAGCGGAGAAGCCGACAGCGACCAGGCCGAGGCGGGGACTAAAGAAGCTTTTGACACACGATGACAAATTTGTTAAAATAAGAGTATGGAAAAGATCGAACTCGAAGCCAAACAAAGGGAAGAAGTCGGCAAGCATTTAAATAAGATCA
>JAQUOB010000101.1 GCA_028717325.1 Candidatus Margulisiibacteriota bacterium | reverse complement strand
TTCGGTTTGATCGATAGTTTGGCCGGCGCCTGCTGGCCACTGGCCGCCGCGACTTTAGCTGCTTTTTGCGAGCGGACCGCCGCCAGGCCGTTCCTGGCATCAATGGTATCGAGGCCAGCTCCTTCGCCCGCGCCGTTGCGGCGAAAAACAAGATCGGCGGCACGCTGATACATTGAGCTAGGCGAATAAAAGTTTGGTCCGCGGAACAGGTCTTCGTAAATGCCCTCCCAGGCATCTTTGAGATAGATATTTTTACCGGCGTTCCAGCGCTGGCCGCGCTGGACGATCAGCGCCAGCTGGTAGTTATCCAGTCCGCCGCCGGCGCTCAAGGTTAAAACGGTCGTTTCGGTCGCCAGACCGAACATGCGCATGAACATGTAAGAAGAGAGCGCGTCTTCGATGACCTCGATGTTCCAGCCGGGGATGGCGGTTTTAACGAAAAACATTTTCTGGCCCGGCATCCTGACCGGGAAGAGGCGGCCTTCGCGGACCGGGCTGGCGGAATCGGTGTTTGGCCCGGTGACCATGGCGGCGCCGACCATTTTTTTCATAAAGAGCTGGTCGCCGAAAAGCGAGTAACTGCGACCGGCGTCCCGCTTGGCGTCGAAGATACTGTGCGAAGTTGAGCTGAAGGCCCTGACGTACCAGGGATTATTAAAGAAATCGGTGAATTCACTGCCATGGGGGAAAGCCATGGCGGTCAGCATGAAAGGGCCGAAGAAGCCGAGCTGGTCGACCTTCGGCCAGATCGCCGCCATGATCTCGCTGCCCATAACATATGGATCGATCAGATGCTGGGGAGCGATGGCGGTATCGACCGGCGACATAAAGCCGGTTTTGTAAGCGGCAAAGGGGCGCGGATCAAAATTCATCAGCCGATATTGCTCGGGGTGGCCTTCGGTCGGGTCGAAGTTCAGAGGGATGACTTCTTCGTCCCCTTTCTTCCGGCCGTTGGCGTCGTCGAGATGAACGACCGTTGCGGCGGAGCGGACCTTCATGACGACAATCGATTCCCCGTCTTTTAACGGTACCTGTCCTTTCAAGGCATCCCTGACCCGGCTTGTGCGATATTCATAGAATTGAATGAACCGGCGCCGGCGCAAGCCGTTCTTCTCGACCCTCGACCAGTTAAAGTTAGCGACTTCAAAAGTTTTCCAGCAGGCCTTGAGCACTGCGGCTTGAACGTGTTCCGGCAGGGTTTTAAAGTTTTCCAGGCGGCTGACTGCTTCCGGCGAATCCGCGGTCAGCTCGACTGACTCCTTCGGATTGGGATCGTTCAGGCCGAGTTTGAACTCGACCTTGACGGAGAAGATAAAATCATTGCTGCGGGTGACGCGGACGATCTCGTGGTCAAGCTGTTCGTTGACTTCGTTATAGAAAGTCGCGACTTGTTCCCGCCCGCGGCACTCAAAATCTTCCCGGGGATCGGCTTCGATGATCCGGACGGAATATTTTTCATCATGATCTTTTGGATTATACATGGCCTTGCGGACATCAGCTGGCACCCAGCTGATATCGATCGTGTGAATCAGGGGCTGTCCGTCGCTGCCGCAGATATTTGAAGTTAGGATCAGTTTATCGCCCTCAAGGCGGGTTGAATTGATCTCCGTCAGATCGATCTGGTCGAGTTGTTCGATCATGGCTTTTCGGCCGGGATGTTTCGTTGCCCAGTCATTGGGGTTAATAGAAATGAGCCGCCGGTCCTGATCGCCGGAAATGTGGGTGGTGACTACATCCAGCCCGTCAGCCCGGCAAGCGACGATATTTTCCTGGCAGACTTCCCGGCCAAGATAAGCAGCGGCAGAGGAAACTTTTCCCCATAAAAGAGGTGAAACCTGGCTGGTCTCCAAAGGTGTCCATTTTATCCTGCCCTTAGGCTTGCCCGGTTGGCCGCTAAACCGGCCCATGACCCAGCCCTCGCCTCTTTTATCGGCATGAATTGAATGCCAAAAGCGATTGGGAGTACCCATCCCGGTTACGTGCAGATGAGCTTCATTGCCGGTAGCAGCGTTATAACCCAGCTGACGTGGATCACACGCCCAGCTGCGCCCGTGCCAGTTGATGACGTTGAGTTGGGCGATCTCCCCGTTGTGGTAAAGCAGCGGTCTGGCTCCCGCATTCTTGACCGTCGGCGGATTAAAAACGCTCATTCTGTGTATTGGTTCATAATGCGTTGTCATTTTAGCTAACCTCGCCCGGTTCCCAGAAGGTCCGGCACCTGTCATCCGGCATAAAGCGCCGGTAAGAGATCTGATCATAGATCGCTTCGCACACGGCGTTGAAATGGGCGGCTTCCAGCGTGACCTCGCCTTTGGGGTTCCATTGTGCTCCGCGTTTGCCATGATAGGGCGTGATCCAGGGTTTGAAGGCCTGGTATTCTTCTTCGGTCATTGCCAGGTGCACGAGACCTTTTTTGTCCGTGTAGGGCAGGTCTTCCCTGTTCAAAACATTGTCGACTGTTTCAACGTGCTCTATCTCGGCTTCACTCAAGAGAGAGTAGGTGCCATTGATGACCAGCTGCGCCAGGCGCCGCGGCAGGACCCGCTCACGGGCCTTATCGGTGACAGCACCCTCAGCGTTGTGGCGGAGGAAAATATAGTCCATCACCGGCACCGGTCCGCCGACGTCGCCGTAGCGGACCGGATCGATGTGGATACTGCCTGCCTCAAACATGTTCTTGTCGGCCAGGTCGACCATTTCCAGCGGCAGGGGCACTTCCAGGATCGAGTCCCGCTTGTTGTAATTGCCGTCCTTCATAACCTGATAAGTACCTCGATCGTTGATCTCTATTTCAGTCGCGGCCACGAAATCGGGATCTTTAAACGCTGCCTGCCGCGGGGTGATTTTCAGAAAGTAACCAGTATCTTTTTTTACGATCTCTAACGGCTTGGTCTCGTCAATATATTTCCAGAGGTCGCCGCCGAACGTCCGTTCGTTCTCTTTGTTCATGTTGAGCGGGAAATATAATTCGCGGCCGTCGGCCAATTTGGTTTTCAGCACCATCCAAACATTGGCCACACCGACTTCTAAGAGAGAATCGTGAGGGCTGTCGACCATCGCTTCTGAATATGGAACATCTTCTGTCCTCGGCCGGCGGTACATGATCCGCAGGTGCGGCAGGGCGCGGGTGTGGAAAAGCCGCAGGTTGGTGACATTGATGTCCATCTGGTCGGCGTCGCTGACGCTGGTGTATTCGGTCGGATACATGAAGCGCCAGCGGGGAGCGATGTCCGCGTCTTTAACCAGCGAGCCGCCCCACGGATGAGGGATATCTCCGGACTTGATCGTAGCCAAAAGCCCGGCGTCGATCATTGGTTCATCAAGCACGGTACTGGTGTTGGCGGCAACATATTGGTGCCGCTCGGTGCCCGGCAAGATCAAGAGCGGGGTTTTCCCTTCCAGAGTGTCCGAAATCCTGATCTCGATCACTTGGTTGTTCTGGTCGCGGATAACTTCGATCCCTTTTTGGCTGCCGTCGGCAAAGATCCTTAAGCGTGAGCCGTCCCGGTAGACGACATCGTAGAATTCCTGCGCCTCAACGTGTTCCCGGCCGTACAACTCGCTTAAATACGGATCGCGCAAAGGAGCTTTCTCCAGCTGCGGCGGGGTCAGGACTTCGGCGGTCGGATATTTTTTGATGTCATGCCCGTGTTTATCAAAATGGGCGGTGTTATCAATGTGGTGAATATCGCTCAAAGTGGTGTTGACGATATCGTGATCATCCCGCTTGTACCAGCCTAAGCGCAGGTCTTCCCCCTCAGTATCGCGGCTCTCGATCGCCATGACTTCCCGATAATCTTTTTTAAAGTCCTTGACCACTTTCATCGGCACCAGCCAGAGTTTGACCTGCCCGTTAGGAGAAAGAACTGCCAGATCAAAGCCGCCGACGAAATCAGCCATCACCTGCTGACAGAAGTCGATGGCGAATTGTTTGGCGTTATAGCCGTCGGGCAGGATGTTGGCGTAAAACCGGACCGGGGTGGTGTCGGAGTGGGGATAAGCCCGGCAATAAAGGGCATTGAGCCGCTGAGCAAATTTCTGTTTAAGTGAATCCAGATCGACCCGTGAAACATCCATGCGCCGGACCAGGCGGGCGGTTTCTTCATATTCGCGGGCGGCAAAACGAATGTGTTCGCCGTGGACGCGGAGGTCCTGGTCGCCGCGGGCCTGGAAACGGTTGATGATCAGCTCGACGCCGGCTTGAGCGATATTCTTTTCCCACTCCTGCGGATCGGACTTTTTGTCAGGGGCTTTCTTGGCTTCTAATCCTTTGGCTGTCTTGTAAAATTCAAAAGCGGACATGAGATATTCATCTTTTCTTTTTTCGGCCAGCAATTTCTTCTCGTCATCGGAAGGTTGTTTCAGCTCGGAGAGTTTTTCCAGTCCGGTCAGCGCCTCAAACATTGCTTTGACCATGGCGTCGGTCAATTTAATGCCCTTCTTCTTACTGTCGAGGGGGATCCGGTCTTTGTTAACATAGCGGGCGTCGACCAAAGCCCGCCAGAGATTGTCGGTTTCCTGATCGAACAAACCCTGGAAAATATTGCGATCGATCGGCAGGCCGGTACAGAACATCCCGTCCTTGAGGAAAGCGAGGCCGGAGCGGCTTTTCAGATCGCCGTTGGCCGATCTGTCCATAAAGCGGGCGGTCTCTTCCAGCGCGGTGGCCAAAGCGTCGCGGGCTTCTGCAGTGGTTGCGGCCTTCTTTAGGTCAGCGTAGCCGCTTTTTAAAATATTGCGCATCCTCTGGGCTTCGGGGTTGAGCAGTTTGAGGATCATCTGGACCGCTTTTTTGTAATCGTTGGCCGTGTAACAACCGGAAACGGCGTTAAGATTCCAGTGAGCGCCCTGGGTCAATAAAACCATGATATACGAAGAGACCAGCGGGTCTACCATGTCGACGCCGGGCTTGAAGACGGTCCTGACCGCGCCGGCCACACTGCGGACATTTTCCCAGAGTGATTTCAAGTCAAAGACCGGCCGGACTTTGTCTTTCTGATGAAGGCCGGTTTTCTGCGACTGGTTGGAGTGAATAAAGTTGTGGGTGAAACCAAGCACCACGGCAAAGACGAACAGATTGCCGACCGTCAAAGCCGGGCCGGCCAGGAAAACAGTCGCGCCGATTGCCGCGGCGGTGCCCGCGACTTTTACGGTGTTCCAGATCTTGTCCCTTTGCGTTTGGTCAAGAGTTTGCAGCTGCCTGTCCATATTCGCTTTCCGGCGGCCGACCAACAGGTAGCGGCCGAGAGCGAAAGCCCCGAAGGC
>JAQUOB010000100.1 GCA_028717325.1 Candidatus Margulisiibacteriota bacterium | reverse complement strand
AATATGTCGGCGACGTTAAGTTCTCGGACCTCAAGGTCCCTTTCGCGGTGGTGGCGACCGATCTGCGGACGGGCGGACGCGTAGTCCTTGACGAGGGGCGGGTGGCCAAGGCCGTTTCCGCCAGCGCGTGTTTTCCCGGGTTTTTTTCCCCGGTCGATATTGACGGCAAACACCTGATCGACGGCGGCATTGCCGGCAATGTGCCGGTCGATACGGCCAAAGAGATGGGGGCCGACTATGTGATCGCCTCCGATGTCGTGCCCGCCCGGCTGCGCACTATTCCGAACGACCCGATGACGATGCTGGGCCGCTCGCTCGACCTGATCCTTAAAAAATTAAACGCCGACGAGATCCGGCGCGCCGACGCCTATATTGAACTGGAAATGGAAGAAGAGATGTGGCACCTCGACCTTAATAAAGCGAAAAAATTCATCGCGGCGGGCGAAATCTCCGCCCATCGGCAGATCAATAAGATCAGGAAAGCCCTAAGGCTTCGATCTTAGAGTTGAGGGAAGAACGCGCAATTCCTAGCAGTTGCGCCGCTTTCGTCCTGTTTTGTCCGCTTTCGGCCAGGGCTTTTACGATCAGCTCCTTTTCATAATGTTCCAGAGTTTTGTGGAGATTACCCGTTCCCCCGGCGTCGAGATCGATCGGTGCGGCTTCGATCTTTAATGAGGGACTGAAGGGCAGATCGTCCGGCGTTATCTCCCGCCCGTTAGCCAGCACCACACCCCGTTCGACCAGATTTTGGAGCTCGCGGACGTTGCCGGGCCAATCGTAGCCCATGAGCGCTTTCAGCGCTTCGGCCGAGAAACTGTTCACTTTTTTATTCAGCTCTTTGTTGAACTTATTGAGAAAGTAATCGACAAAGAGCGGGATATCTTCTTTGCGCTCGCGCAGGGGGATGAGATTAATGGGGATGACGTTAAGGCGATAATAAAGATCGTGGCGGAATTTGCCTTCCTTGATCTCTTTCTGGAAGTCGATGTTGGTGGCCGAAATTATTCGGACATCGACAGGGACCCCTTTTTCTCCGCCCAGCCGCTCGATCACTTTGTCTTCAAGGACGCGCAGCAGTTTGGCCTGCATCGCGGCGGACATACAGCCGATTTCATCAAGAAACAGGGACCCGCTGTCCGCCAGCTCAAATTTCCCCAGCTTGCGCTCCGAAGCGCCGGTAAAAGAGCCCCGCTCGTGGCCAAAAAGTTCTGATTCCAGAAGATTTTCCGGGATCGCCGCGCAGTTGACCGCCACGAATGGCCGGTGGGCGCGCTTGCTCTTCTTGTGGATCGCCCGGGCCACCAGCTCCTTGCCGGTCCCCGATTCGCCGTGGATCAGGACGGTGCTGTCGGTCGGCGCGACTTTTTCGATCGTCTCAAAAAGCTTTTTCATGCCGGGTGTGCGGCCGATCAGGTCGCAGTATTCGGTCGTGTTTTTCAGGGTCTCTTTCAGGTAGAGGTTTTCCTTGATCAGCTCCCGTTTTTCCAGCGCTTTATCGATGACGATCAACAGCTCTTTGACGTCGAACGGCTTGGTCAGATAATCGAACGCTCCGCTCTTCATCGCTTCGACGGCCGAGGCCACTTCTTTGGAAGCGGTGATCATGATGACGTCGGTGTCGCTTTCCGTTTCCTTGATCTTTTTGAGCACCTCAAGGCCGTTTAGGCCCGGCATTTTCATATCGAGGAGGAGGAGAGGGACTTGCTTGTTCTTCAGTATCTCAAGGGCGGCACGGCCGGAGGCGGCCGTCAGCAATTCAAATTTTTTACCCAGGATGGAGCGGTAGGTTTCCAGCATATCTGCTTCGTCATCGACTGCCAGAATGAAGGTTTTTTGGCTTCCCATAAATAAATTTTATCATGATTTTAGCTTTGGGTCAAAATCTGTGATAAAATTTGATCAATGAGTTTTTACGACGGCTCACTGCTTTTCACGGCCGTGACATCGGCCGCGCTCGGCCTGTTCGTTTACTCCCAGGACAGGCACAAAGCGCCGAACATCACCCTGGGTTTGTTATCGGCGGCGATCGGCGCCTGGTGTTTCGGCCAGTTCATGGGCGCCATCAACACATCGAAAGAGGTAGTGCTGTTCTGGACCCGCGCCAATATCGCCGCCGCGATCTTTATCCCCGTTTTTTATTTTCACTTTGTGCTGGCTTTTATCAACCGGTTGAAAGAAAACCTGCCCGGCCTTGGCCTGGCTTATCTGTCAGCGGGTATTTTGCTATTGCTTGATCTGACGCCCTGGTTCGTAGCCGACATCGCGCCGCGGTTGAATTATCGGTTTTATCCTGTCGCCGGGATAGTTTATCCATTTTTTTCTCTTTATCTTCTAACGTTGATTATCGTTGCTTTCGTCCAACAGCTCGTGTTTTTAAAAAACAGCAGCGGCGCCGCCGCCAACCAAATGAAATACGTGCTGATCGCTTCGATCGTCGGTTTTGCCGGCGGCTTGACGGCCTTTTTCCCCGTTTATAATATAAACCTGCCGGTCGTCAGCCAATTCGCCCTGCCGGTCTATCTGGCTATTATTGTTTATGCGATCGTCAAGCATAAACTGCTGGACGTCAACCTGGTCATTCGCGCCGGCCTGGTATATTCCGCCCTGACGGTGTTGTTCGCCGGTTTTTACGCCCTGGCGATCCTGTCGACCAACCGCTTATTCCAGAACCTGGCCAGCTTTAATGAATACGGCGCGACCATTTTGGTGGTCTTCGTTTCCGTCCTGGTTTTTCAGCCGCTTCGGGACCGGATCCAGTCGGCGGTCGACCGCCTCTTTTTTCGGGGGGATTATTATTATCAAAAGACCATCAACGATCTCTCCATCGAAAACCTGAAGCTTTACGGGGGCCTGCTCCAGGCGGACAAGTTGTCCGCCCTGGGCACGATCGCCGCCGGAATGGCGCATGAGATCAAGAACCCTCTGGCTTCGATCAAAGGACTGACCCAGGTCCTGCCGGAAAATCTGGAAGACCCGGAGTTTATCCGTAAATATTCCGAGATAGTGCCGCGCCAGCTGGACCGGATCAATCGGATCGTTGAAGACCTTTTGGATTTTGGCCATCCGGCCGGCATGGTCATGCAGGCAGTGGATGTTGAGGAAGTGCTGGAAGATATCCTGCGGCTGGTCGAGAACCAATGCCGGAAAGCCAACATCGAGATCGTCAGGGACTTTCAAAAACAATCTTTGATCACCGGCAACGCGGAAAAGCTCTCCCAGGCCTTTATGAACATCATCTTGAATGCCATTCAAGCGATGCCCGGCGGCGGCTTTCTTAAGCTTAAAACTTATAACTTACCACTTACAACTGTCATTGAAATCGCCGATACCGGCGCGGGTATCCCGGCCGGCAAGCTTTCAAATATTTTCGATCCGTTCTATACTACCAAAGAGAGCGGAACGGGGATGGGGTTGGCTGTGACCCACCGGATCATCAAAGAACATAACGGCACGATCGAAGTTGCCAGCGAAGTCGGGAAGGGGACGACCTTTAAGCTATGCCTGCCTATAAGACAAGAGCCATCAGTTTAAAGACCAGGCCGTTCGCGGAAGCGGATAAGATGGTTACCCTGTTCACCCGCGAATACGGCAAGATCAGGGCCATTGCCAAAAGCGCCCGGCGGGTGCCGTCGCGCCTGGGCGGGCGGGTGGAGACATTCACTTACGCTGATTTTTATATCGCCAGAGGCCGGTCGCTCGATATCATTTCCCAGTGCGAGGTCATGGAATCTTTCCAGACGCTGCGCAATGACGGGGAGAGTTTAAGGGTCGGGTTATATTTATTAAAATTGGTCGATTCCGGCACGTCCGAAGGCCAGCATCATCCGGAGCTGTTCGATCTGCTGCTCAAAGGGCTGTTGACCCTGAAGCAGAAGGTCGATCCCCAGAAGCTGTTGCTCCGGTTCGAGAAAGCGTTTTTGCGGCTGGAAGGCATCTATCGCGAAGGGATTGAACCCAGATACGTTTTGAGCGAACACATGGGAGTGGACTTGAGAAAATGGTAACGCAAAACCCCAATGAAATGCCGCCGTTCAACCCAACAGTTGTTGGGAAGCCGGTGAAGAGATTTGGCTTCCTGGCGGTGCTCTCAAATGTCGGCTTTCTCTTCCTTTGGGTGGGTCAGCTGACTTCACAGCTGGCTGACAGGATATTTGTCTATGTCCTGATGATCATAATTTACCAGTCGACCCATTCCAACCTGGGCGTGTCGCTGCCGCTTTTGGCGTTCGGCATTCCCTCCGTTATCGTCGCCCCCTGGGCCGGGATCGTGGCCGACCGGTTCAACCGCAAATGGATCCTGGTGGTCAGCGACCTGGTGCGCGGCTTGCTGATCCTCCTGATCATTCCGCTGATCGCGAAATCGCTCCTGTGGATATTCCTGGTCAGTTTGCTGGTCTATTCGGCGGCGCAGTTCTTTGCCCCGGCGGAAACCTCGTCCATTCCCGAACTGGTGGAAAAACATAATCTGATCGTGGCGAATTCACTTTTTATGATAACCTGGATGGCCTCGTCGGTGGTCGGCCTGGGGCTGGGAGCGCCGATCGTCAACCTGCTGGAAGAAAACAGGACGCTGGTCGTTTCCGCCGCCCTTTATTTTATCTCGACCGCCGCCATCCTGTTGATCCCGATCAAGCCCAGGGAACAATCACTGGTCAAGAGCCATGTCCTGGCCGACATCATGACCGGCTTTGAATTTATTCGGCGGAACCAGGTGGTGCGCTATTCTTTGCTCAAGCTGTTCGTGGCCGCTGCCGCCGTAGCTACCCTGTCGGTCCTGGCGATCTCCTATGCCAGCGATGTTTTAATGATCGGTGAGCGGAATTTCGGCTATCTGATCATCGTGATCGGGGCCGGGATGCTGGTCGGCATGTTCACGCTCGAGAAATTACGACATTATTTTAAACTGGGTACGATCGTGGTGGCCAGTTTTCTGATGTCGGGTATAGTGCTGATCAGCCTGGCCTTCGTTAACGATCTCCGGCTGGCTTTGATCCTGATCTTTCTTCTGGGACTGGGAAATATTTACATCACTTCTTCCATTCAGACCATTCTGCAGCACAAAGTGCCGCGGCAGATCAGGGGGCGGGTCTTCGGCGTCCAGAATATGCTGGTCAACTCGGCCTTTACTCTGCCGGTCGTGGTTTTCGGTATTATCGCCGACATCTGGGGGATACTGCCCGCTATTTCCATGCTCGGGGTTCTCGTCCTGCTGACCGGGCTGGCCGGCATCTTCCTGCCCAAGTTCAAGACCGTATGACCGCGCGCGTCGCCAATTA
>JAQUOB010000099.1 GCA_028717325.1 Candidatus Margulisiibacteriota bacterium | reverse complement strand
CGCCAAGGAATTTTCTATTTTCCAATCGCCGCTCAAGCTCGGCCAGCCAGCCGGGCGGCTGCTTGATGATCGAATGGATGATAAAGGCATATTTTTTTTCGGCTATTTTAAATCCTTCGTCAAAAATCTTTTCGGTCTTTGATTGGCTGAACAGCCCTTCGTTCTTCGCCAGTAACTGGAACAAATAGATATAAAAGTTAAACACGTTCGGCTCCAGAATTATCCAGCTGCCGCCCACTTTAAGCCGGTCCCCGATATTGCTGACGGCCGAGGCAATGTCACCTAAATGATGCAGAATATCGACCGTTATGACGACATCAAAATTCCCCCGGCCGCCTGACTTTTCGATATCAATCGTCTGGAAAGACAAGTTATCTCTTTTATACTTTTGGCCGGCATAGCTGACAAAACCTTCGTTCACGTCAAAGGCACTGACCTGGCAATCCGCAAAATGACTGGCGACCAGGAAGCTCATGATCCCCGTGCCCGCGCCGATCTCCGCGATCTTCAGCGGCCGGCCGTTCTTAACGGCGGCGATCAAATCCCGGATGATCTCAAACCGCCGGTTCAAGAGATGGCCGGAGCGCAAACTGTCATATTCGTGCGCCGTCGCTTCATTATACTTTTTCATGTTTCGCTCCCGGTTTCAGCCGCCGGCCGATCAGATAGCCCAGATAATTTTTCGCGCCCAGCAGAATGCGCTTGAGCTCGCCCGCGTCCCTGTTCCCAAACAAGGTCTTGAAGATATACTTAAAGGAAAAATAATATTTTATCATCATTTGGTCCCGGATCTGTTCGAGTTCGGCCGCCGGCAGATCGCGATAGTCGATCAGCGTCCTCAAGCGGCCCTGCTCATCCAGCCACCGGCTAAAATCTTCCGAGACAAGATATTTATTCTGCTTGGCCCATTGATAGAACTTGGTGCCCGGGAATGGCACCGCCTGCTGGAAAAAAACCATGTCGGCGTCCAGTTTTTCGGCAAAGGCGAGCGTTTCCCCGGCCGTCTGTTTCGTCTCGCCCGGCAGGCCGACCATGAAACAGCCGAAGACCTTCAACCCGGCCTTCTTTGCCCCGGCCGCGAATTCCAGGCTGTCGCGCAGGGTGATGCCCTTTTCCGCCCCGTCCAGTATCGCCTGACTGCCGGATTCGTAACCGACCACCACCAGGCGGCAGCCGGCGGCTTTCATTAATTTTAATGTTGCCTGATCGACATCCGCCCGGACATTGGCGGACCAGCGCAATTTCAAGCCCCGATCAAGTATCATCTGGCAGATCAGGCGCACCCGCTGCCGGTCGACCGTGAAAGTATCGTCTTCGATAAAGACCTCTTTGATCTGCGGCAGCCGGCGCGCGATGTATTCCAGTTCCCCGACAAAATTTTCGACGCTTCTCGCGCGGTAATGCCGGCCTTCGGCGGTCTGGGGGCTCAGACAAAAAGAGCATCGAAAAGGACAACCCCGCGAACTGATGATCTGGACCATGGGATGGCGGGCTAACGAATAGAAATAATCGCCAAACTCCAGATATTCCTCGTAAATTTTAGAAACAAAGGGTAGTTCGTCCAGGTTATCGATATACGGCCGGGGCTCATTGATGACGACGTTCCCTGCATGCCGCCGGGCCAGGCCGGCCACTTTTTCCGGCCGGGCGATATTTGCGGCCAGATCGACGATCGTATAATCATATTCGCCGAAAGCGACAAAATCAATGGCCGGGACTTGGTCCAGCAGCTCTTTCGGAAAAACGGTCGCGTGATTGCCCGCGACCACGATCTTGCCCTTGAATCCCAGCTCCCGGCACAGGGAAAAGAACTTTATGTCTTCGGACACCGTCGGGGTAGAAACTTCGGCGACCAGGATATCCGCCCCGGACGATAACAGCGCCTGCGCGGTTTTTTCCGCGCTCCAGCTCCTAGCAACGGCGTCGATCAGGTCGACATCAAAGCCCGCTTTTTTGGCCGCTCCCGCCGCATAGGCCAGCCAGTAGGGATAGTAGAGCGTCCCGCTCTTGGTCTTTTCCGGCCAGCGGCTGGCCCGGCTGATCCGGTATTTAAACGGCAGATTTAAGAACAATATTTTCATTTTTTCCTAGCCCCTTGATCATGTTGACAACTCGTCTCAACCCGCTCAACATCAGAGAGGGATGATGAAACACCTTTTTTATCACCAGATACGTATTAAGCCGTTTAAATCTTAAGAATAACTGGTATAACCGTTCCCGGCTGATGGTTTTTGATAAAATTATCGCTTTATCATGTTTTTCATAAAAGGAAACGCTCAAACGCTCCCAATCCATGTCGTCGGAAACGAGCCCCCTGCCCTTGGCCTCTTCCCAGACCGGCGTGCCCGGGAAAGGGGTCAGCACGTAAGTATCGGCGATATCCAGACCGCTTTTTTTGATAAAGTCGAGCGTTTCCAGTATTTCGGCTTCGGTTTCATCGGGTGAGCCGATGACGAACGAAGCGTTCGGCGAGATCTTGTGCTGCTTAAGTAATCTGATGGCCTTGAGGTTGTCTTCGACCGTGACGCTGCCGCCTTTTAAATATTTAAGGCTGCGCCGGCAGCCGGATTCCAGCCCCATGCCCACGGAAAAGACGTTCATCTCTTTCAGCAGCCCGACCGTCTCAGCCGTTAAGACATTCGCCCGGGCGTTCGCGGTAAACCTGACCCGCCCCGAATACGGCCTGGCTTTCAATAATTTGACGATCTTTTTCAGCCGCTCTTTATCGGCTATCATCAGGTCGTCGTAAAAATTGATCACTTCCACCTTATATTTGTCGACCAGATCATCGATCTCGCTCACGACGTATTCGGCCGAAAAGAACCTGACTTTATCCCAGTAGCGCGAAGAAGCGCAAAACACGCAGCGGTAAGGGCAGCCGCGGGAAGTAAAGATATACGTATTACGGCCGACAGCGAGGAGGTCCCGGGCCGGGAACGGGATCTCGTCCAACGGGGTGATCGGCTGTCTTTTTTGCGTCAGGGCCGGTTGGCCGCCCGCCCAGTAGACGATACCGGCAATGTCGCTTAAGCGTTCCGGCGCCAGGCGTTTCTCTTGCGTAAAGAGCTTCAGCAGATCGACGATCGTCCCCTCCGCTTCGCCGATCACGCCGACGGTCATGTCCCGGCTTAATGAGCCCGGCAGCATGGAAATATGAATGCCGCCCATAATGACCGGGATGCCCCTGGCTTTTGCCATTTTGGCGTAATTTTTTGCCCGATTATAATTCTGGGTCACTGACGTAATGCCGACCAGGTCCGGCGCAAAGCCCGCGATTTCATTCTCGATGTCCCTATCGACTATTTTAAACTGAAAATAATCGGGCCCGAAATGTTTTCGCAGTGAGGCAGCCAGGTACCCCAGGCCCAGCGGCGGATAACGGCCTTCAACGCCGGCGTAAGGATCGATCGCGTTAATTAGTAATATTTTCATTTGTATTATCCGTTAACGGCCAGCCTGATGGTTTCGTAGGCGCCTTTCAGGCTTACCGACCCGAGCAGGAGATTGAACAGCAAATAAACGGCTGCCCCGCCGATAACGCTGAGAAAAATATTGATCTTAACAAAATAAATAAACAGGCCCATGACCGCCGCCGACACAAGATATTTCGGGACGCTGCGCTGAAGCGGGATATAAAAGACGTTCTTGGAGAAATAATAGAAAATTATGCCCCAGACGATCACTTCGGTCACAATCTTGGCGACCGCCGCGCCGACGAACCCGTAACTCGGTATCAGGAATAAATTCAATAAAATATTGACGGAAGCGCCGGCCGCCATGCCGTAAAAATAATCCCTCTGGCGGCCCGCGGCCAAAAGCGAAAAAGTGAACGGCGCGCTGGTATAGACCGTCAGGATCGTCCAGACCAGGATGCGGAACGCCCAGGCGGCGGGATAATACTTTGCGCCGAAAACCAGCAAAACGATCGGCTCGCTTAAGATCATCCCGCCGACCGCGATCGGGATCCCCAGGAATAGATTGTAATTGAACAGGGCGGACACCAGTTTTTTCATTTTCTCCCGGTTGCCGGCATAGAGCCGCGAGAGAACGGGGTAAATCGACTTGCCCAGGACCGTGGCAAAGATCAGCAGGGCGAAAATAATTTTATAGGCGGCGCTGTAGAAGCCGACATCCTCGATCCTGTTCATTAAGCCCAGCATCACGGTGTCGATATTAAAATACAGCTGCAGCAGAACATACGAAATGCCCATCGGCGCCGCTTCCACAAAATAATAACGCCAATCTTTAAACTTGATCTCCCGCGCGCGAAAAGAGACAAAACGCGTAACGATCAAGGTCAAAAACAGTGAAGCCACGACAAATCCGACCACAAACTCAAGGAAAGGCGCTTTGATCAGATCGCTGGCACCCTTCACGAACAGGACGATCAACAGGGCAAGGATCGATCGGTTCAGGATCTTTTCGAGCCCGACGTATTCGAACCGCTCAAGCCCGTGAAATATCCATTCCGGCGACATGTTCTTGGAGATGACCAGCAAAAATGTCACGGCGAACAGCAGCTTGAGCTCGAACGCCAGCGGCAGGAACAAAAGACAGACCGCCGCCATTAGGTAGACCAGGAGGCCCCAGATAATTCTCAGCGCGATTATGTTGACCGCCAGCCGGTGCCGCTGGCTTATGTCTTTGGCCATTTCTCTTATCCCGTACGGAGTAAAGCCGGCGTCCACGACGATCAAAAGATAGATCAGGAAAGCCTGGACAAAACTCAGCAGGCCGAAAGTTTTGACGCCCAGGACCCGGGCCAGATAAACCACGATAAAGAAACTGATCAGCCCGTTGAGGAATTCCCCGAAGAACAGCCAGGAGAAATTTTTGGTGATCTGTCTGGTTAAACCCATTTCACCGTTTATCCTTTTTGAGCCGGAAGACGAACTGATAGCCGAAGATCCCCCTGAACAAGGTCTTCAGCAGCGCGTCAAACTTGAGATAATACGACACTTTATTCAGCCCTTTCGGCAAAGCGACGGCCGTGTCATATCTTTCGACCTTGAAGCCGGCGGCTCTGATCATTTTCAGCGCGCTGTCGAACGTAAAAAATCGAATATGCCCCCTGTCCAGCAGGCCGGCTTCTTCGTAATCATAGCGGCCGAACAAAAGCTTTAACCTGACCGACCAGTGCGCGATATTGGGGATCGAGGCGATCAAAACGCCGTCGTCTTTAAGATATTGGCGCAGTTTTATCAGCGCCTCGGCCGGCTGGAAAAGATGCTCCAGAATATCGGCACAGATTATGACGTCAAAATGGCCTTTCGGGTAAGGCAGAT
>JAQUOB010000098.1 GCA_028717325.1 Candidatus Margulisiibacteriota bacterium | reverse complement strand
GCCGAATACCGGCGGCAACAGGTGATCCCGGAAAAGTACGGCGAGTTGACAAGGTTCCGGGAAGCGCGTTACGGCGAAACGGTTTTAGGATTTTATAAATTATGAAAATTGCGGTTTATCCAGGCAGTTTTGACCCGACGACCAACGGCCATCTTGACGTGATCGAACGCGCCTCCCGGCTGTTTGACCGCATCATCGTCGCCGTCATAAAGAACCCCGAAAAGACACCCCGTTTTTCTTTTAAAGAACGAATGGCGATGCTCGAGGCCTCGGTGCCGCACTGCGACAATGTCGAGGTCGAAAGCTTTGACGGCCTGCTGGTCGAATATGTCCGTCAAAAGAAGGCCTGCGCGGTGGTGCGCGGCCTGCGGGCGGTCTCCGATTTTGATTACGAGTTCCAGATGGCGCTGACCAACCGCCGCATGGCGCCGGAGATCGAAACGGTCTTTTTGATGACCGATTACCGCTATTCTTACTTGAGCTCGAGTTTTGTTAAACAGATCGCCGGCCTGGGCGGGGACGTCTCCGGCCTGGTGCCCGGCCCGGTGACCGCCTATTTGAAACGCAGCCGGCAGAAGAAAGGAGAACGATGAAAATGGAAATATTGGGTTTACTGGACCATCTGGAATCGATCGTGCTCGACAGCGCCAAGATCCCATTCTCGAAAAAGATCATGGTCGATGAGGAGAAACTCCTTTCGGTCATCGATAAGATCAGGATGGTGCTCCAGGGCGGCAGTGATTACGCCAAGAAAGCGATCGGCCGCAGTGAAACGGCCGGCGCCGAAGAAGCGGCCGGCGAATCGGTTGAAGAAAGGCGGCCGCCGGCGGAAACGAAAGCGGTCGAAGTCATGGAGCAGGCCTATAAGATGGCCAAGGAGATCCGCGAGGGAGCCGATCAATACGCCGACGAGGTCCTGGCCAACCTTGAGGCCACCTCGACCAGGATACTGCGCACCGTCAAAGCCGGCAGAGAACGCCTGGAAAAGACGACACAGGTTGGTGTCGAAAAGTGAAAAGGGAAGACGGTCGATCATCGACCGAGATCCGCCCGACCAAGCTGACCCGGCACTATCTCAAATATCCCGCCGGCTCCGTCTTGATCGAGATGGGCAACACCAAAGTCATCTGCACCGCCATCATCCAGGAAAAAGTCCCCGAACATAAACGGAACAGCGGCTCGGGCTGGGTTACGGCGGAATATTCGATGATTCCGGGGGCTACATCGCAGAGGAACCAGCGCGAGCAAGGGGCGGGGAGACCGCGGGGCCGCACCCAGGAGATCCAGCGGCTGATCGGGCGCGCCCTGCGTTCGGTCGTCGACCTCAATAAATTGGGCGAGCGGTCGATCCTGATCGATGCCGATGTTATCCAGGCCGACGGCGGCACGCGCACCGCGTCAATTACCGGCTCGTTCGTCGCGTTGCACGACGCGGTCAGCTGGCTGATGAAAGAGCGCAAGATCGAGGAGAATCCGATCAAAGAATTCCTGGCGGCCGTCAGCGTCGGGGTGGTTGACGGGGTGCCCGTGGTCGACCTGCCATACCAGGAAGATTCGAACGCCGAAGTTGACATGAACCTGGTCATGACCGAATCGGGCGAACTGGTGGAGATCCAGGGCACGGCCGAGACCAAGCCTTTCAATAAGAAAACTTTGGACACGATGATCGAGATGGGAGAAAAGGGGATAAAACGATTGATCGCGCTGCAAAAGAAAACGCTGGGGAAGACCAAGTGAAAGAGAAGAAGATCAAAGGCATAATTCTGGCCGGCGGCACGGGCTCGCGCCTGTTCCCGCTGACCAAGGTGACGAATAAGCACCTCCTGCCGGTCGGGCGCAAGCCGATGATCTACCATCCGATCGAAAAGCTGATCGAAGCCGGGATCGAGGAGATATTAATCGTCACCGGCGTCGACCACATGGGCGATATCGTCAACCTGCTCGGCAGCGGCCACGAATTCGGGTGCCGATTTACCTACAAGGTCCAGGACCAGGCCGGCGGCATCGCCCAGGCGCTGGGCCTGGCCGAAAGTTTTGTCGATGACGACCGGATGTGCGTCATCTTAGGCGACAATATTTTCGAGGATTCGCTGGCACCGTTCGCCAAAAACTACGCCACCCAGAAGAACGGGGCCAGGATACTGATCAAAGAAGTCGCCGATCCGCACCGTTTCGGCGTGGTCGAGATGAAGGATGGCAAGGTCACATCGATCGAGGAAAAACCCAAAAAACCGAAAAGTAACTTCGCGGTCGTCGGCATCTATTTTTACGATTCGGCCGTGTTCGACATTATAAAAAAACTGAAGCCCTCGGGCCGGGGCGAGCTGGAGATCACCGAGGTCAATCAGGCCTACCTGAAACAGGGCGGCCTGGCTTACGATGTCATGAGCGGCTGGTGGAGCGACGCCGGCACTTTCGAGTCGCTGGAGCGGGCTTCGCTATTTGTGGAGGGGAAAGTCAGCTTATGAAAGTGATGGTGACCGGCGGAGCCGGTTTTATAGGCAGTAATTTTATCCGGTATGTTCTGAATCATCACCCGGATTGGGAAGTCATCAACTTTGACAAGCTGACCTATGCCGGCAATCTCGAAAACCTGCGGGATATCGATAACGACCCCCGTTATTCTTTCGTCAAAGGGGACATCAGCGATCCCAAAGCGGTCGAAGAGACGGTGGCCCGGCTGGGCTGCGCGGGCATGATCGTCAACTTTGCCGCCGAGACCCACGTCGACCGCTCGATCGTCTCCGCCGGCTCTTTCGTCAACACGGACGTTTACGGCACTTACGTGCTGCTGGAAGCGGTCAAGAAGTTCAACGTCGCCCGTTATCTGCACATCTCGACCGATGAGGTTTATGGCAGTACCGAAAAGGGATCTTTTACCGAAGAGTCGCCGCTCTGTCCTAATTCCCCCTATGCCGCCTCCAAGGCAGGCGGCGATCTCTTGGTGCGCTCCTATTTCAAAACTTACGGCTTGCCCGTAATCATCACCCGGTCTTCGAATAATTACGGCCCTTACCAGTATCCGGAAAAGGTCATCCCGCTCTTTATCACCAACGCCCTGCAGAACGAGAAACTGCCGCTCTACGGCGACGGCAAGAACGTGCGCGATTGGCTCTTTGTCGAAGACAATTGCGAAGCGGTCGATCTGGTGCTGCAAAAGGGCAAGCTTGGCGAAGTTTACAATATCGGCGGCGGCAACGAACGGCAGAATATCGAAATAACGAAATTTATTTTAAGCCAGCTGGGTAAACCCGAAGACTTTATCCAACCGGTCAAGGACCGCCCGGGGCATGACCGGCGTTATTCGATCAGCTGCGCCAAAGTTAAAAAGCTGGGCTGGACGCCGAAAGTCAAGTTTGAAGAAGGTTTGCAGAAGACCGTCGACTGGTACCGCGAGAACTGTGACTGGTGGAAGAATATCAAAGAAAAGCAAGCCGAATTCAAGAAGTTTTATAAAGATTGGTATCAGGGGAAATAGGGACCAGGGGCTGGGGACTAGGGACTGGGGATTATTGGGCTTGGACCGCTGAGATAGCTGTTACGTTGATTATATCCTCGATACTGCAGCCGCGCGAAAGATCGTTGACCACTTTAGCTTCGCCTTGCAAGAGCGGGCCGAAAGCCTGCGCGTGCGCCAATCTCTCCGTTAATTTATAACCGATATTGCCGGCGTCAAGGTCGGGGAAGATCAGGATATTGGCCTGGCCGGCGACCAAACTGCCCGGTGCTTTGCGGCGGCCGATATCGGGTATCAGCGCGGCATCAAGCTGAAGCTCCCCGTCAAGAAGCAGGGCGGGGCGCTTTTCCTTAGCTATCTTGGTGGCGGTGATGACTTTATCGACATCGGGGTGCACCGCCGAGGTTTTTGTGGAAAAAGAGAGCATGGCCACGCGCGGGTCCCGGCCGATGAGTTTGTTGAACGATTCCGAGGTTTGGATGGCGATATCGGCCAGCTGCTCGGCCGAAGGGTTGGGGACGACGCCGCAATCCGCGTACAACAAAACGCCCTCTTCGCCGAAGTTCTTGTCCTGCAGGACCATGACAAAAAAACTGGAGATGATCGACTGATTCGGCGCCTTGCCGATGCAGTCGATCGTCGCGCGCAAAGTATCCGCGGTGTAATGGGTAGCGCCCGAAACCATGGCGTCGGCCTCTCCCTGGTCGACCAGCATGGCGCCGAAATAAGGATATTCCCTGGTCAGCAGCTGGCGGGCCTTTTCGATCGTCATGCCTTTACTGGCACGCTTCTCTTTCAATACCTGGACATATTTATCGAGCTGGGGATGTTTGAACGGGTCGATGATCTTGGCGCCGGAGAGATCGACGTCGCGCGCCCCCGCCACGTTCTTCATTTTGTCTGCTTCCCCGATCAGGATGATCTTTGCCAGTTTACTTTTGACGATCAGCTCGGCGGCTTTCAAGACGCGGGCGTCTTCGGTTTCCGGTAAAACTATGGTTTTTTGCAGGGCTTTGGCTTTGTTCCAGGTCTCTTTAATAAAATCCATGGCGATTTATTTTATCACAAGCTCGTATTTTCTGCTACCGAGGCCGATTCCTGCCGCGTATTTTAATTGGACCGACCAGTCGGTTGACGAATACAGCTCCCGGAAAACATCTTTGCCAGCGGCCTGGTTGACCAGATCGATCGCGGCCTGGTCGATCGCCACGGGATCGGCCGAAGCCAGTATCCCAATGTCCGGCACGACCGGCGGATCGTTGTGCGAGTAGCAATCGCAGTTGGGCGAAACGTCGGTGATGAAATTCAAGTAGCCGCATTTTTTGTTTTTGACCGCCCCGTAAGCGTATTCTACTATCTTTTCCTGCACCAGTTCGGGCGAGCCGACCCAGCAGGCCTCGAGCGTTTTATTCTTCTGGCAGGCTTTAGCTTCCGGGCAGTTCAGGCAGTCCTGGTGCATTTTCAGTTTGCCGCGGCGGCTGCCGAAGCCCATGCCGAGATTTTTCAGCGTGCCGCCGAAGCCGGCGACCTCATGGCCTTTGAAATGAGTGAGAGCGACGATCGTTTTTGCCCGGACAGCGTTGCCGCCAAGCCAAACTTGTTTGGCATGTTTGAGGCCGACCTCGACCGCCGTCTGGTCTTCCTCTTCCGGGATTATCACGTTATCGAAACCGTGTTCTTTCGCAACTACGAGATGATCTTTGGTCAATTGCCGCCGCCCGTGATAGAGCGTATTGCAGTCGGTGTAAAAGGGTTTGCCGCCGAGTGAAACGATCCGGTCAAAGACCGGCTTAACCCTTGGCGGTTTTATGTAAGCCGTGTTGCCCGG